>JBBRHU010000126.1:0-8797 GCA_038222255.1 Fimbriimonadales bacterium
GTCCAGAACTGGTATCCCGGCGACCCCGTCACCGGCAAGGGTGGAATTTTCAACTTTGTTACTAAGCGAGCTCGCTGTATTGGAAAGCGATCGAAGGTGACTTGGACCCAGGTTGAAACAGGTTCTGCGATCACTTGGAAATACCCGAGCGTGATCTTGCAGGGTGACGATTCGATTGGCGAGTTCTACAGCGTCGCGCTGACTGCTGGAAAGCAGCAAGCTGACACTGGTACCAAGATGATTCACATCGGCAAGCGCACGAAGTCGACGATCGTTTCCAAGGGAATCTCAGCCGGAAATGGTCAGAACACCTATCGGGGACTCGTCAAGATTAACCCAGGTGCCGAAGGAGCTCGAAACTACTCGCAATGCGACTCGATGCTGATGGGAGATCGATGTGGCGCCCACACCTTCCCCTACATCGAAGTCAAGAACCCGACCGCCGTCGTGGAGCACGAAGCGTCTACGTCAAAAATCGGCGAAGATCAGATCTTCTACTGCCGGCAGCGCGGTATTCCGACTGAAGATGCAGTGAACATGATCGTCAGCGGTTTCTGCAAAGACGTCTTCCGCGTACTCCCGATGGAATTCGCCGTAGAAGCGCAGAAGCTCCTTGGAGTTTCACTCGAAGGGTCGGTCGGGTAAAAGAGTGTGACCCTTGGCCACAGCAGTGGCCAAGGGTCACGCGCTCTTTCCGACTCCTCATGGTCGGCCCCAGGGTAGAGCGACCTGTTCCATAATCAATCCAGATGTCCATTCCAATTCGAGCGAACGTTGCGGCGATGACGCCTTACACTCCGGGGAAGCCGATTGCTGAGGTGCAGCGCGAACTTGGATTAGAGCGAGTGGTCAAACTCGCGAGCAATGAGAATCCGCTGGGGCCGTCTCCCAAGGCGATTGCTGCGGTTTCGGAGGCGGCGAAGGGGATGCATGTCTATCCCGACGGCGCTTCGTTCGACATGCGGCACGCATTGGCGGCTCACTTTGAACTTGATGCGGCCCACTTTGTGGTTGCGAATGGCAGTGACGAGCTTATCCATCTACTCGGCCTAGCGCTGCTAGATCAGCCCGAAGACGAGGTCGTGGTGGGATACCCCTCGTTTGTGCGTTATGACGCAAGCGCGCACCTCGCAAACTGCAAACTCGTTAGGGTTCCTCTCGATTCCGAATACCGACACGATTTGAAAGCGATGGCGAAGGTGTGCACGGCGAACACAAAGATTCTTTACATCGCGAATCCGAATAATCCGACGGGCACGATTATGTTGCGGGACGAGGTGAAACAACTGCTGGACGCGGTTCCGCCGAACGTCACTGTGATCCTCGACGAGGCCTACTATGAGTTTGCGTCGCACGTCCCTGAGTATCCGACGGCGCTCGAGTTCATCCGTGAGGGCTATTCAGTGGTTGGACTTCGAACGATGAGCAAGGCGTACGGACTGGCCGGAATTCGAGTCGGCTACGGAATGTTGCCCCTTGAACTTGCCGATGCCTTGAACCGAGCAAGAGAGCCGTTCAACGTGAACCTTCTCGCCCAGGTCGCTGGAGTCGCCGCACTGTCTGACACGGACCACCTTGAGCGGACCTTGCAGAACAACATGGAACAGGGTGCTCGGATGGTGAAGGTGCTAGAAGAAGTCGGTGCAAAGCCCTGTCTTGCTTACGCTAACTTCATCTGGGTTGACTTTGGGCGGGCTACTCGACCGATCTTCGATGCCTTGCTTCGTGAGGGTGTCATCGTGCGGCCAGGTGATGTCCTTGGGAACGAAAACTGCATGAGGATCAGTATTGGCTCGCCGGACGAGACCAGTTTCTTTGAGCACGCGATTCGAAATGTTATGGCCAGAATGATAGGCTAACCGGCGATCTTTGGAACCTGTGCTCGCTGTGGCGCATAATGCTTAGACGTGAGCGCAGCTTCCGAAATCGAAGTCTTGATCCGGGCGAAGTACCCGATCATCACCCTTGTCTCGTGGGAAGAACGAAGGGTTGAGGAGACGGTCTCAAAGGTCTGTAAAGACTTGAACCGCACTCTCCACACTTGGACAGTTACTCAGGGCATGAAGCCTCAGGTGAACCGTACAACCGGACCTGCCAAGCCGTCGACTCTCCCCGGTGAACTCGAGGCGCTCGCCTTGGTGCACGAGGCTCCCGAATTTACGGTCTTTCTCATTAAAGACTTTCACCCCTACATGAAGGACTCGCGAGTAGTTAGACTCCTTCGCGACCTCGCCTTCCGCCTTCGGTCACGTTCGCAGACGATCATCCTTGTCAGCCCCGTGCTCAACCTTCCGGCTGATCTTGAAAAAGATGTTACGGTCCTCGACTTTCCACTGCCTAATGCAAAGGAGATTGACGACTGCCTTGCGAAGGTGATCGATGCGGTCAAGAGCAACCCCAATGTCGACGCTTCGATCAAGGATTTGGAACGCGAACTTTTGGTTAAGAGCGCCCAAGGCTTGACGATGGACGAGATCGAGTCGGTGTTTGCGCGCTCACTCGTCGAAAAGCGACGGTTTGACCTCGATGCGATTCTCAAAGAGAAGAAGCAGATTATACGCAAGTCTGGGATCCTGGAGTACTACGCCCCGGACGCTCAGCTTAAAGACGTCGGCGGACTGGATTTGCTCAAAGAGTGGCTAGACCAACGAACCAAGAGCTTCACCGACAAGGCTCGCGATTTTGGAATTCCGGCGCCGAAGGGAATCCTCCTGCTCGGAGTTCAGGGTTGTGGAAAGTCGCTATGCGCGAAAGCGGTTGCTGCGCAATGGAACCTGCCCCTGCTCAAACTTGACGTTGGCAGAATCTTTGGCTCGCTCGTAGGTTCGAGCGAAGAGAACATGCGCAAAGCGATCAAGGTCGCCGAATCCGTCGCGCCATGCGTGCTCTGGCTTGACGAGCTTGAGAAAGGGTTTGCGGGAACCGGCAGTTCGAACGACTCTGGCACGACGTCTCGCGTGTTCTCGACCTTCTTGACCTGGATGCAAGAAAAGACTGCGCCTGTGTTCCTTATCGCGACCGCGAACGACGTCACTGCCCTGCCTCCCGAACTCCTCCGAAAAGGTCGCTTTGATGAGCTCTTCTTTATCGACCTCCCAGAAACGAAGGAGCGAGAGCAGATCTTCAAGATCCACCTTGAAAAGCGAAAGCGGGACGTGACGAAGTTCCAACTCAAGTCCCTGGCCAAGGCCGCTGACGGCTTTAGCGGCGCTGAAATCGAACAGGTCGTGATCGGAGCGTTGTATGTTGCATTCGATGAAGAGCGCGAATTGATGCAGAAGGATCTCATCGCAGAAGCCAAAGCGGCAGTGCCGCTCAGCGTGATGATGAGCGAAGATATCGACGAACTCCGAACTTGGGCTCAAATGCGAACACGGCCAGCCTCAAAGCGAGAGGGGACATAGCCTTGCTCTCGTATGTGGCCCTCCTTCAGGCTACTACGACTTGGTATGGCCCGGTCGTCGTACGGTTTCCAGTGCTCTTTGCGGGTAACCCCCAAGATCCTGAGTTCAACGATGTTCGGGTCAAGTTCATTGGGCCAAAAGCAAAAACCTTTGAGCGCGTTGCTTACTTCGACTCCGAGGCCGGCGAGTATCGCGCGGTGCTGACGGTTGAGGAAGCAGGAACCTACCTTGCAGAACTCTACCGAAACGGCATCAAATCACAAGAACCGCCCCTTGAGCCTATCTATCCTGTGAAGGAGAGCCTTGGTCAGAACTACATTCGTTTTGACCCGACCGGAAAGGGGAAGTTCTATCGGTCCGATGGCACCACGTTCTTCCCGTTCGGCTACAACTTGGGTTGGCATCGGAGCAATGAGCCTGCATTGGAGTCGACGCTGGCTGAGATGGCCGACTCGGGCCTCACCTGGACACGAATCTGGGCGTCAAGCTGGGATCGCAAGAATCCATGGTGGACGGTCGCCCCAGAAGACGAAGCTTCGGAAGGCCAACTCAGCGAACTCGTGATCAATCGCATCGCACACCTGTTCGATGCAGTGAGGGGGAAGTCGCTGTCGATTCAATTCGCCTTGTTTGATGCCCGATCACTTAGCACTCCGCAGTGGGCTGAGCACCCTTGGAACAAAGCCAAAGGAGGGTTTCTCGACAAGGCTTCCGATTTCTTTACGGACCCCGAAGCGAAGCGAAGAACGAAGATGTGGATAAGGATGGCCTCAGCTCGGCTTGGAGCTTCTCCAAATCTGTTCGCATGGGAATTATTGAGTCGAGCGGACCAAACCGACGCCGCCAAAGAAGGGAAGTGGAGCGATATTGCGGGATGGACAAAGGAGATGTGCGCGTGCCTCCGGTCGGTCGACCCGCTGGGACACCCTATCACCCTTGGCGGGAACTTGCCGACGGAATTTGGAAAGGGCGATCTAGACTTCGACCAAAAGACGTTCAACTTTGAAATGGCAATCGAAAATGGGAATACCTCCGAGCAGCAAGTCGTCCGGGGGCTATTAAATTCTGTACTCAGCGAAAAGCCTGCCGCGGACCAGCTGTGGCCGTGGGAAAAGGTCGACGCTAGAACGAAAGAGGTCTACAAGCAACTTGCAGTGTTTTCGACGAGCGTACGAATGAAGCAGCGCTTCAACGTTAAACCGCTCTCGCTACTTTTGCTTGGAGGCAAGACTAAGTTTGATGCAATTGGGACATCAGACTGGATGGCCGTCCACGCAGTCTCCGCTGACCCCGCAGATTCAACCCGTGAACTGAAGGGCATCTTCTTAAAAGACGGCGACTACGAGGCTCAAATATGGGACTTGACCACATATAAGCGGGCGCAAAAGCGGTTCAAGGTGAAGTCGTTCAACATCAGTGGGCTGGTCGAAGGTGGGAAGGATGTGCTCATTCAACTTGAGCGAGTCGGCCCATAAGCACCCTTAGAAGTTCTTGGCACGTTGGAATCGGCCATAATCTTTTGAAAGGTTAGGTTCCATTTATGCCCACTTTTCGTGAAGGCCTTAGCTTCGACGACGTTTTACTTATTCCACAACGAACCGAGGTCCTTCCTGTCGAAGTCGACCTTTCCACATCTTTCCTCCCTGGGATCACATTAAGGTCGCCGATCGTTTCGGCCCCAATGGATACCGTCACTGATGCTCGCATGGCGATCGCCATTGCACGAGAAGGGGGAGTTGGTGTTCTCCATCGCACGATGGACATCGAATCTCAAGCTGCGGCTGTTGATCGTGTGAAGCGCTCCGAAAGCGGCGTGATTACGAAGCCGTTCAAGCTTGAAGCGCACAAAAAAATCCAAGACGCGCTGGACCTGATGGAGAAGTTCCACATCAGCGGCGTTCCAATCGTTGACGATCAACATCGATTAGTAGGAATCCTTACGAATCGAGATATTCGGTTCGAGACGGATTTCCAGAAGCCGATCAGCGCTCGAATGACGAGCACCAATCTGATCACTGCAAAGGTCGGGACCACACTTGAACAGGCGCAAGAGATCCTCGCAGACCACCGCATCGAAAAGCTTCCGCTTGTCGATGGTGACGGAGTCTTAAAGGGCCTCATCACGATCAAGGACATCCAAAAGGTTCAGCGCCACCCGAATTCCACGAAGGACCTCAAGGGGCGACTCGTCGTGGGTGCGGCAATTGGCGCACTTCGAGAGCCTTATGAGCGCGCGAAGGCGCTGCACGATGCAGGTGTTGACTTTATCGTTATTGATGCAGCCCACGGTCACAGCTTTGGGGTGATGAACTGCCTTAAGATGTTAAAGGAGCGGTTGCCTGACCTCAAGGTCATCGCAGGCAACGTTGCGACCAAACAAGGGGTTCGAGACCTTCATGCCCTCGGCGCTGATGGCCTGCGCTTGGGTATCGGTGCAGGTTCAATTTGCACCACACGCATCGTCGCTGGCGTTGGCGTACCTCAATTCACAGCCGTCATGGACTGTTGTGAAGAAGCTCAGAAGCTAGGCATTCCGACGATCGCTGACGGAGGAATCCGCTCATCTGGAGACATCGTCAAGTGTCTCGCCGCTGGCGCGAGCAGCGTGATGATGGGCAACATGTTTGCTGGTTGTGAAGAATCACCAGGCGAAATCGAGATCTTCCGCAACCGAGCCTACAAGGTCTATCGAGGCATGGGTTCAGTCGGAGCAATGCGCCAAGGATCTTCGGACCGCTATATGCAGATCAAAGACAAGGGTGGAGTGATCGTTCCCGAAGGCGTCGAGGGGCGAGTTCCGTTCAAGGGCCCGCTCTCAGACACGATGAATCAGCTCATCGGAGGGCTTAGGTCTGGGATGGGGTACGTCGGAGCTGCGTCGCTACCTGAGCTTCGCGAAAAGGCGGAGTTCCTCAAGATCACCGGAGCAGGACTCAGGGAGAGTCACCCCCATGACGTGCAGATCACCAAGGAGCCACCCAACTATAGCTCGCCTTATGGCGGCAATGAGTCAGAGTAGTTTCCGCACGCGAGATTCCTGGGGAGAGGCTACAGACCTCTCCCCGATTCGTTAGGTGACCTTACTTCCAAACGCGTTTCATCAATTCGAATGTCTTTGGATCGTATGTTTTGAGCTCGGAGTTCACGAACGGAAAGAAGTCGTTCGTGCCGAAAAACGCCTCGCTGGACTCGGCGAAGTACTCCATCTGGTTTGTCGTTGAGTAGTGCTTCGTCTTCTTTCCATCCCAGTGCAACACTGAATCGTAAAGCTTTTCCGACATCGCGCGTCGATACTCTCCGAGAACATCCGCGTTCTCAAATCCACCGTTGAGAAACTGATCGTGATAGCTGTGAGCTAATTCGTGGAGCACCATCCAGGGCTGTTGCTTGGTCCAGCTTATGAAGTTCTTCGTATCGCCGATTTCGACACCTTTCACCATGTCGCCGTTCATCTTGTGCTCAATGAGCCATTGACGGCCAGGATGGTAGGCCATGCAAGTCGTCCCTGGGCTGGTGACATGAACCCAAATCCTCACCTTTCGAAGCTTTTCGAGAGGAATTGCAGGCACAACTCGCGTGATCTGATGGAGCTGAGCGTCAAGTTCGTCCTTAACATCCGACCATTCCGGGCGAGCCAGCGCGGCAGGTTCGACCATGATCGTCCACCCTCGCAACGGCATGGTTGTGTATGCAAGCGTTAATGTAAGTCCGGCGAGAATCATTTTTTTGCACCTTCAACTCGGACAAATCCGAGGTCGACGTATTGGCCGCCAGTAGTTTGATGACAATGAACTGCGACAAGGTTCTTCACGCCCCACCGAATAGCTTTTCGCCCCGCCTCGGTGAGCGAGTAGTTGTGGTAGCCACCCGTGTAGCCTCCCTTTTTGAGTGCGAGCACTCCGTTGATGTAGACCTCAACGTCTTCGTCGTGATGAAGATGAATCTTGAGTTCGCCTTTGACTCTAGGAATGGTGATGGTCCGCCGTAGCCAGATGTCACCGGTATCCCACTTCGTGCCGATGATCGAACCGGGCGTGCCCTTCGTGCCAAAGCCGGAGAGACCTGACTTCCAAGAGGAGTCAGCGAAGGTGTCTCGGAGCCAATCTTCAGAGGGTTGGGATGTTGTGTATTTCCATTCGGCTGCCTTATCGTCTGCGGCAGGGATGACTGTCTCAAATGTCCCCAGAGGGAGGCTTGCCCAGGGTTCGGTTGAAGCAGGTCCTTGTTTGAACCACTTCTTCCAGAGCGCAGGATCTTGAAGGAAGGGAAGGTAGACGCCGCCCAGCACGGGTCGTGCGATCATGCCAATCATTTTCGTGGTGTCGGTATGAATCCAGTCGCAGATCGGTACACGGTCGTTCGTTTCGTTGAGGTTCTTCCAAAGCGGTGCGACCAACGTTTCGAAGTCGGCCCTGTTTCTGTTTAGAGTTGCTGTCCAGACCAGCCAATCGACCTTCATGCCGTTGCTTCGGTTGTCGAGCGGAAGGCCCCACGGGTTCAACTTAGTCTTGTAGAACGCCATCTCTGTCTCCTTGACACTCTTAGTGAAGAGGTTCAGACCGAGGATGTCATCCCAGACCATGTTGTACTTTTGGCTCCAAGTGTCTTTTCGATCGAAAGCCAGGCGCGTGTGATTGCCGTTTGCGGCCATCTTTTCCCACTGCTTGGCATAGCCTTTCGCAAGGTCGATGTACTCCTTCCCCAGTGCCCGATCACCTCGCATCTCGGCAAGCTGGCCAAATGCGCCGAGAGCAAGAATCGCTTTCACCGACAGATTCGCATTGTGAGCGAGGTGCCCCATGAAGTCGTCAGTGCACAACTGGTTCTCGGGGTCGAGCCCCTTTGCCTTGAGGTAATCAGCCCACTTCTTTAGGTATGGCCAGTATTTCCCGGCGAAGTCCGCATTGCCTTCTATCTTTGCGAGCCCCGCGACTAGCAAGATCATGTTTCCAGACTCCTCGACTGGCATTTGGTTTTCTTCTGTTCGTTCCCCGCCGCCATAGACCTGGCCGGTTGCGAGAGGATAGGTGCCAAGATCGTGAGGGGCAAAAGGGAATCGCCAACGCGGGCTTGAGCCGTAGTCCAGAATCGGCACCATGATTGCTTTCGCGAGGTCGGCTCCGAGCAAGAAGAACAGCGGTGCCATCGGATAGATGACGTCAACAGTGTTGACGCAACCATTGCTGAAGTTCTCTTTTGGAAAGAGAAGAGGTCGGCCATTTGAGTCTGCCGCAATTTTGTTCGCCGCGATTGCCTGCCGGTATGCAAGGATTGCGACGTCGGCATACTTCTGACCGCCGACTTTGACGAGGTCCCTCTCCATCGAGACGTCAAATTTGTCGCATCGTGTTTTAATCGAAGCAAACTCCTTAGATGCTGCGGCCAGCAACGCT
>JBBRHU010000127.1:0-8710 GCA_038222255.1 Fimbriimonadales bacterium
ACATGGCGTTGCTCAAGCCACCGGGCATCGGACGGGAGAAGCCCTGGCACCAAGACCACGCCTACTTCAATGTAGCGGAGGGGACGCCCATCGTGGGAGTTTGGATCGCGCTTGACGACGCAACCGTCGAAAACGGGGGAATGGTTTTCTTGCCAGGGTCTCATCGAGAAGGCCCGATTCCGCACTTCAATCGACGTGATTGGCAAATCTGTGACGCTGAGATCCTCGCGCGCCAAGGCCAGGTAGCAGCTCCAATCAAGGCAGGCGGTTGTCTCATCTTTGACGGGCTCACCGCTCACGGGACGCCAGCCAACCGCTCCGGAGCGCGCCGAAGAGCTGCACAATTTCACTTTCTCCGCAAAGACACCCCGCGCACGACCTCCGACGAACGGATCGCACTGTTTGGAAGCGAGGGGCGCGACGTCTCGTGCTAACTTAGAAGTAGACATGGAACCCATCGCAATCTCCGGTCCGAAGTTGATTACGCTCAAAGACGTCGTGAAGAACGGCAAGGTGCGAAAGCTCATCGAAGGAGCGAACGAAGTGATGAAGTCGATGGGCTACACCGAGCACGGTTTTCGGCATGTCGAAGTCGTAGCGGGAATTACTCGGTATATCCTTGAGCACCTTGAGGTCCCCGAGCGCGAGGTTGAGCTTGGCCAGATCGCTGCGTATCTTCACGACATCGGCAACGTGATCAACCGAGTAAATCACCCCCTTCACGGTGCCGTGCTCGCGTTTAATTTGCTTGACGAGATGGGGATGGATGCCCACGAAATCGCCCCGATCTTGGGGTCGATAGGGAACCACGAAGAAGTCTCTGGTGGTGTGCCGGTATCGACAATCTCTGCCGCGCTCATCATTGCCGATAAGAGCGATGTCCACTTCACGCGAGTCCAAAATCCGATAGTAGAGACTTACGACATCCACGATCGAGTGAACTCTGCAGTTCAAAAGAGCCGAGTAGAGATGGATGCCGAGCGACGACAGATCGACCTCACCCTCGAGATTGACACTGGGCAGGCATCGGTCATGGAGTATTTCGAGATATTCCTGAGCCGCATGATCTTGTGCCGCGCAGCTGCAAATCACCTCGGCTACCACTTTGCGCTTCGCGTAAACGGCACTTACCTAGAGTAGAGGACTACTTTCCGCCTGTCGTCGAAATCCCCTGGATAAAGGTCTTCTGTGCGAAAAAGAACAGGATGATGATCGGCAATGTGAAGATCGTTGCTGCCGCCATAAGCTGGGCGTAGAACCCGCCGTAGTGGCTGACGAACTGCTGCAGACCATACGCGAGCGGATACTTTGCGGGGTCGTTGACGTAAAGGAGCGGGCCAAGAAAGTCGTTCCATGTGCCGATGAACTGGAACAAGGCACAGGTGGCCAATGCCGGCTTGGACAGCGGTAACACCAGGCGAGTGAACATCGTCCAGTCTCCAGCTCCGTCGACTCGAGCCGCTTCTGACATTTCAGCAGGAATCGTCTTGTAGAACTGCGTCAACAAGAACACGTAGTAGGCCGAGCCCGCGAAATGGGGAACGATGAGCGGCAAGTAGGTGCCGTACCAGCCCAGCGACCGGAACAAGCTGAACATCGGGATCATTGTCACCTGCCCGGGCAACGCCATCGTCGCGATCATCAATCCGAACAAAATGTTCTTGCCATCGAACTGAATCTTCGCAAATCCGTAAGCGACGACTGCGCTGCTCGCTACCGCTCCGGCCACGTTACAAATGCAAAGCAACAGCGTGTTTCGCAGATACAACATGAACGGCATGTTGCCTAACGCGTCGGGATAGTTATTGGTAACGAGTGGCGCGGGGAAGAGTGATTTGAACGAGAACTCTCCACCGGCGAAAATCTGAGCATTCCCTTTGAAAGAGGTTGAAACCATCCAGAAGAGTGGGAGTAGCGCGGGCAGAGAAAGCAAGCACAACGCGATATAAACGCCGACCTTGCTCGACTTCGTTAGTTTCTGGCTGCCTTCACTCGTCATAGCCTAGTTTCCTCCTCTTGCCAGCTTCCTCATTGAATTTTGCTGCGAGCTCGTCCAAGGCCTCTTTCGGGCTCATCGACCCGCTAACCGCCCGGTTTTCAGCTCTCGAAATCAGGTCGTTCAAGAATTGGAGGTTTGCAATTGGTGCGGCAGATTTGCAGTTGGGGCTTCCCAAAATGTCGAGGAAAGCTTGGAATTGCGGGTTGGTTTTCAGCCACTTTTGGAACGTCGGCGAATTCGCAACCGCCGGTGAGAAGGGGAGCCACCCACCCATGTTGTAAAATTTCGCGGCACGGTCGGGGTTGTCTAGCCCAGTCCAGAACTTCAGGAACTGCCACGCTCCCGGCTTCTGCTTTGCCGAAATCGGGATGATCATGTAGTTTCCACCGACCTGACCACCTAACGGAGTGCCTCCTTCTTTGGGAGGTGGAATCGGGTAGACCCGATACTCAAGCTCAGGCTTGAACTTCCGAAGCTCTTCTACACGCCATTGACCGTCGTAAGTCACGCTGAGGTCCCCGTGCATGAATGCCCAAGACGCGGCGCCCTCGATGTCGTTGAGCCCCGCCTGGAATCGAATCACGTTGTCAAATCCGATCTTCTTGCGGTAGTTCACGATTTGTTGTAGCGTTCGGAGGTTTTCGGGAGTGTTGAGCTGCATTTTGCCATCGGGGCCAATCTGGAACCCACCACCGAACGTGTGAGACACGTAGCCGACATCGCTGAGCAAGAATCCAAGCCGCTTCAAAGTCTTCTGCTCGTCGTACTTATTCAGCTTCAGGCCCATCTCTTCGAGCTCCTCAAGCGTCTTGGGAAACTTATCGGGGTCAAATCCTGCGTCTCTAAGGTGCTGTGCATTCACATACAGGGCCATCAAGTCCGCGCCGATCGTGACGCCATAGCACTTGCCTTTGTACATGCCGGTCTCGCGGATCGAGGGGTAGCTCTGTTCAAAAAACGCCTTCTTTTCCCCGGGAGTCATCAGCGTTTCCAGATCTGTCAAAAAGCCGTTCGCCGCCATATTCGGCACTGCTCCGCTGCCCATCGACATGAGGTCAGGGGGGTCTCCGCCGATGACGCCAAGGATGAACTTGGAGTCTGCCCCACCGCCGGGGAGGCTGACGGCTACCACCTCGTACTCCTTCTGACTCTCGTTGAACGCGTCAACAATCTTCTGAACCTGCTTTTCCCAGTCACCTTGCCATCGGTGCCAGAATCGCACAACCTTTCGCGTGGGATAGCTGCGAGGGGTTGAGTATCCGGTCGCGAAGACCACGACCACCAGAGCGGCGAGGAAGGTCCCTATCAGCCACTTTCGCACGGATTCCAACTTCGGGTTAGCCGCCATAGTGCACCCACTTCTTCTGTGTGCGGAAGACGATCGCGGTCATCGTGATGATGACAAGGAAGAGCATCCAAGCCATCGCGCTCGCGTAGCCCATGTCTAGATACTTCCAAGCTCGGTTATACAGGTAGAGGCTATAAAAATAGGTGCTGTCTTGTGGGCCGCCGTTTGGGGTGATGACGAAGGCCTGCGTGAACGTCTGGAACGCTCCAATGATGCCCATTACCAAGTTGAAGAAGATCACCGGAGTGAGCATCGGCAAGGTGATATGCCGCATCTTTCGAAAGCTTGAGGCACCATCGAGCGTGGCTGCCTCATAGAGGTGGATCGGGATATCCTTCAAGCCCGCCAGGTAGATCACCATGCTGCCGCCTACTCCCCACAGCGCCATCATCACCAAACTGTAAAACGCCCAGGGAGCCGTGTTGAGCCAAGAAGGACCAGTGACTCCAATGAGGGCTAAGACCTTGTTGATGAGACCGATGTTGGGGTTCAACAACCACATAAACAAGACCGAGGAGGCAACGGTAGGCACGATCGAAGGAAGATAGAAAATCGTGCGGAAAACCGCGATTCCCTTCACGTTCGCGTTGAGCAAAAGCGCCAGGATCACGCCGCACACGACTCCAAGCGGAACCGAGATCATCGCGTACTTTACGGTCACCCACGCGGATTTCCAGAAAAGCTCATCTTGCGTGAGCAACATTTGGTAGTTTGCAGTGCCGACCCATTTGGGTGAGGTCACGATGTTGTAGCGGGTGAACGAAAGGTAAATGCTGTTCAGAAACGGCCAAAGCGTGAAGGCAAGAAAGCCAACCAACCAAGGACTGATGAAGAGGTACCCCGCGAGGTTCCTCTTCATCCTTTCGTTTGAACGCTTCGACATCTAGGGCGTCAGTTTAACGGAAATTCGTCTGAGAAGCAAGCCTACTAACACGGTTCTGGAATTCAAAGTTGAACCCTCTGCCTCTAGATACTTCGCACATTCAGGAGTTGGAATGGCTGTTTGGAAACCGACACGCCGATCCCGGGTTGAATATGAGAGATACTTTGGCGATGACGCGTCCGTCTCCCGTAAACCCGAATCTCTCGATCGAAGCACAAGAGTTACTCGCCTACTTCTATGAGATCTCAGGAAAGGCAACGATCAGCGGACAGCACAACCAGCCAGCGCGCATGTCAGAGAGTTCGGATAAGATTCACGCGATCACGGGGCGCGACCCTCAAATGTGGGGAGGCGAGTGGGGATTTGCCGACGAGCGGCACGACAACGACAACATCAAATATCGCCCACGGTTCATGTCTGAACTTCGCCGACACCATTCGGAGGGGCACATCATCTGCATCACATTTCACCAGGCGAGCCCGACGGTGGGTGAGCCATGCGTCTTTGACGGCGGCGTGATTTGTCCCTTCACAGAGGCAGACTGGACCGATCTCTTTGATTCCTCAACCGCCATGCACCGCGAGTGGGCGGAGTGCGTTGACAGGCTCGCGCACGCTTTCAAGGAACTCGAATCGGAGGGAATTCCTATCGTGTTCCGGCCCTATCACGAGATGAATGGCGACTGGTTCTGGTGGGGTGGAAACCCGACCGGCTTCCTTCGGCTCTGGGACATGATTTATGATCGTTTCACAAACCTGCATGGGCTAAACAATCTCATTTGGGCGTGGACCTGCGATCGCCCTCATCCAAACATCTTTGACTATTTTCCTGGACTCGACAAGGTGGACATGCTTGGTACGGATATCTATCCCGCCGATGATCGGGCCGACACATACCCACAGGAATGGTACGACCGAATGATCACTCTCGCCGGAGGGAAGCCCATGGGCTTGTCCGAGAACTCCGTCATCCCAACAGCCGAAACGTTCGCGACTCAACCGTACGCCTGGTTCCTGAACTGGGATGGCATGGCATTCAAGGCGAACACAGAGGATCATCTGAAATCTATTTTCAACTCCGAAGTGGTGCTAACCGGCTCGTGGAAAATAGAGGCTCGGTAACGAAATCGCCAACTTGGCACGTAGCCTGAACACCATGCCTTTTTCGTTGCTCATTTGTTCGCTTGCCCTTATTCAACAGGCCGCACCTGTGTTTGAGTGTTCGATTGAACTTGCACGTGGCCTCCCGGTTGTAGAGCTTCCAACTGTGCGAGGTCAGAAGCTGCGAATGATCGTCGACACCGGGGCGGGGAGGACGGTGATCGACGATAAGTGGGCAGACAAGCTTGGCTTGTCGGAAAGTGGATCAATCACCGCGAGTGGAACGGGAGGCGACGTCAAGGCAAGAAACCTTCGCGGATTTACGGTTCAGCTCGGTTCGGAGTCGATTATGGTCCCCTCCATGGCGATCCCGATTAGCGCAATTTCTGTCGCCCTTGGGAGTCGGATCGATGGCATTCTTGGATACGAATTCTTTCTTGGCAGAGTGATCGAGATTGACTATGCTGCGAAGAAGCTGCGCGCCTTCGCGAGCAAGACCTATAAGCCCGAGCCAGAGTTCTATCCAGTGCCGATTTCGGTTGAGGGCGGCCGGCCTTTGGTCACGGTTGATATCGAATTGATCGGAGGCAAGGCCGCGCAGGGAACGTTTCTGTTTGACACAGGCGCAAATGACTCAGTGTCGCTCTCGGAAGCCTTCGCCAACACCCATATGCTCGAACTCAGAGCGGGGAGAATGACTGGCGGCGTAGGCGGGATGCGCACGAGCAAGCAGACTCAAATACGTGGCATTCGACTCGGAAATGCGAAGTTCGACCTGAAGACAGTTTCTGTCGATCCCTCCAATAGAATTGGGCGAAACGGCCTCGTCGGAAGCGGTCTCCTTCTCGGTCGCCGAGTTGTTATCGACTACGACCACCACCGAATTCATCTCTCACAGAACCCGTTCTTGGACCGTTAGATCCGGTCGCACTGGGTCAGGTTGAGCTTGGCTCCATCTCATCGCTGGTAACCTCTGAGGGTTCATGTCGCGGATCTTAATGAATTTGCCCATCGGCGAGCGCGTAGGCATCGCCTTTTCTGGAGGGCTAGATACCTCCGTCGCTGTCGCTTGGATGCGCGAAAAAGGGGCTATCCCTTACTGCTACACGGGGCAACTCGGACAGTATGACGAGACGGACATCGACGGGGTCCCCGGTCGAGCAGTGGAGTACGGAGCTGAGAAGGCACGGCTCATCGACTGCCGCCCAGAAATGGTCCGTGAAGGGCTCGTCGCACTCCAATGTGGTGCGTTCCATATTCATAGCGGTGGCAAGACGTATTTCAACACCACTCCGATTGGCCGTGCAGTAACTGGAACCCTCTTGGTGCGCGCGATGGCGGAAGATGGCGTCTCCATTTGGGGAGATGGATCGACCTACAAAGGAAACGACATCGAGCGGTTTTATCGCTATGGATTGCTCGCGAATCCCGAGTTGAGAATCTACAAGCCCTGGCTCGACCCGGACTTCGTGCGAGAGCTCGGTGGACGAAAGGAGATGAGCGAATGGCTCCAGGCTCGCGACCTGCCATACCGTGCGTCGAAAGAGAAGGCTTACTCGACGGATGCCAACATCTGGGGCGCCACTCATGAAGCCAAAGACCTTGAATTCCTAGACCGCGGACTGAACATCGTGGAGCCGATCATGTGCGTTCGCTTCTGGGATCCAGCGGTAGAGGTGAAATCTGAGTCTGTAACAGTTGAGTTTGTCCAGGGCTGGCCAGTTAAGATCAACGGCGAGGCGTTCGCGGACCAAGTAGAGCTCGTCAATAGGGCAAACGAGATTGGTGGTCGACATGGGCTTGGATGTAGCGACCAGATCGAGAATCGCATCATCGAAGCCAAGAGTCGCGGCATCTACGAAGCTCCCGGCATGGCGTTGCTCTTTATCGCTTACGAGCGCCTAGTGAATGCGATCCACAACGAGAAGACCCTCGATAACTACTACGATATGGGCCGAAAGCTCGGCCGTCTGATGTACGAGGGCCGATGGTTTGACCCACAGTCGATGATGCTTCGCGATAGCCTGTTGAGGTGGGTTGGATCGCTGGTGACCGGCGAAGTCACGGTCGAATTGCGACGCGGCGATGACTACACGATCCTCGATACGAAAGGCCCCCACCTCGCCTACCGCCCAGAGAAGCTCTCCATGGAGAGTGGAGAGTCGGAATTCGGACCTGAGGATCGGATTGGTCAGCTTTCAATGCGAAATCTGGACATCCAGGACACGCGCGACAAGCTTCTGACTTACGCCGAGCAGAAGACGCTCGGACCCGGTGGAATCTCGTCGCTGGGGATGGGCGGGGACTAGACGAAACTCTTCCGGTCGGGGTCAGCCAGGATCAACTCGATATTTGGCCGACCTTGGCTGCTAAGTAGTTGCCAGAAACTCTCTCCGTTCGGGAGGTTGAGCTTTGCCTCAAGCTCTGGTCGAGTGAGCAGCATCAATCCGAAGACCTCGACGGTCTGGTTTGGAAGTTGAATTCGAGCTAGTTCAGGTTTGAACAGAAGATCAAGCGGAAAAGTCATCGCCCCGACGAACGGTGTTCTGCCCGCCTCTGACGGCTCAGGTCCTCCAAAAGGCGAACTGATATATGGACGAAGCGGCACGTTTTGCTGGAGGACGATCCTGCTGAAGTAGCGGATAATATCCACCGGCCACATCTCGTGCTCCCACCCGTTCACTGGATCCCAAGCATCTGGCACGCAGAGCATCACTTCGTACCGACCGGCTGGCGGTTGTGCGAGCGTCACTACCTTCGAGGACATGCCAACGGAACAAAGGACCTGAAATGGCCGAGTCGCCGAAGAGGGGAACCTCAAAACGTCGATGTGAACAAGGTTGGAAAGCTCTTCATGAAAGACGCGATACTCCCCACCAAGGTGGGACTTGAAGTGATCGCAGATCGCCTCCATATGCGGAGTGACGATGGGTTGTTCACCTTCGACAAGCCGCTGAAACCAGTTCACCGAAAGAGTGTCTCACATTCCGACGTGCCTCAGCTATCGGTATAAGACCAGAATCGACTCGATGATGTGTCGAGCAGGGTTGCCATTCACGGGAGTCTGGTTCACGTACGGCTGGATTTCGTAGCCAAATGTGCTTGCAGCGCTTAACTCCTTTGTGACATCGACTCGCCACGGGTCAACCACGCTGCCGGGAGCCCAACCCGCGCGATCGTACTTCCACGTTCCTCCCTGTGGTCGGCAGGGGTTGAGGTAGTTGTCCTCCTTCCACAGCGTGTTCTGGTGGTTGGAGCCGTTCACGGAGAGCTTTCGCCACAGTGGAAAGAACTCAGCAGCGTTGTTCGAGTTCGGACTCATGCCATGACCAGTCACCGTCGTGACCACCTCGGCTTTCGCGAATGCGGGAACGGAGAGG
>JBBRHU010000128.1:0-8697 GCA_038222255.1 Fimbriimonadales bacterium
ACCTGTTCCCTCAAGATCCTTTCGAATCGCTGACACTCTTTCTACGCTCCGCTCTAGCCGATCTCCAGCAAAGTAGTTCCGTCTAAAGTCTCCCTCGGCGAAACTAGTCTCTTTGGACCACTTTCCGAGCAGCGAGCCCTCGTCAAACACCACGCGGACGATGATTCCGGTGCCGGTTTCACCCGCCACATCAAGCAGCTCGGCCGCAGGTTCTTGCTCGAATATGTTATAGATCACCTGAACAACATCCACAAAACCACCGCGCATCAGGTCGATTACTGCGTTCTGATCGTATTCGGGAGTGGAGATTCCGATGAGCTTGACCTTGCCTTCTTGTTGGATCTTTCTTAGGTGCTCAAAGGCGAGCGGATTGCGATTCCATGCGCGAGTCCACGTGTGAAGTTGGAGCAGATCAATAGTCTCGGTGCCAAGGTTTGCGAGGCGCTCTTCAATGTTCTCTCGGAGGTAAGCCTCTGAGTATCGATCTTCGATGTTGTCGTAGGGACTCGGCGGCCAATCGCCAGGAGCGGGAGGTGTCTTCGTCGCCACGAACGCGGGGCGAGTTTTGATGATCTCGCCAATAATTCTCTCGCTCTTTCCACCGCCATATCCTGCGGCAGTGTCGATAAAGTTCAGTCCAAGGTCGAGTGCCTTGTGCAACGCAGCGACCGAATCGTCGTCCGACTGCGGCCCCCAACTTCCACCGATAGCCCAAGCGCCAAATCCAATCTCCGAAACCGACACATCATGCTTGCCGAGCGAACGAAACTTCATCGAAAGAGAGGTTACACCGGAACGGAAACGCAAAAAGGCCCCCGAGAAAAAATCTCGGGGGCCAGAAGATTCGCCTAGTAGATCGAATCGGGGAAGTAGTATTTCTTCGCGTTGCCAGCTTCGACGAGGTCGACCGGGAGGATGATGTCCTTCTTGTCGATCGGCTTGCCGTCCTTCTTCGCCTTCAGCGCATCAACCATGGCCTTCATGCCATCTTTGATCATTGCTGGCGAGTACAGGATGTCAGCGGGGAACATCTTGTCGTTGTCCATGATTCGCTTGACGATGTCTTTCATACCAGCGCCACCGAGGATGAAGATGTTCTTATCTCGACCAGCTTCTTTGAGCGCTTGCTCAGCACCGAGAGCCATGTCGTCGTCAGCAGCCCAGATTGCATCAACTTCCTTGTGCTTCACGAGCATTGCTTGCATCTTCTCGAAGGCCTTCTGTCGATTCCAATCGCCAAACTGGCTGTCCAAGACCTGTATGCCCGGAGTCTTCTTGAAGACCTCCATAGCTGCATCGTATCGATCCGTGTCAACCGTGCAAGCGATGCCGCGGAGAATCAGCACCTTGCCCTTGCCGTTCAGCTTCTTCACGATGTAGTCGGCAGAGCGAGTTCCGAAGAGCTTATTGTCACCGGCGACAAAGATGTCAGCGACTGGCTTTAGGAAGCCTCGGTCAACGTTCACGATGAAGATGCCTCGGTTGTGGAGTTCCTCAGCCTTGGGCGTGAGTGCGGCGCTTTCAGTGGCGAGAACAACGAGACCGTCGATCTTTTTGGCCATCATGGCATCGATACTCTCGATCTGCTTCTGAGGAGTCTCAGCGGTTTGGATCACCCACTCAACGTCGGTGAATTCTTTCGCGCCTTGCTCAGCCCACCATTTGATGCCCGCGGTCCAACCGTGGTCAGCAGCCGGGATCGAAACGCCGATCACTGGCTTCGTGCCATCAGTCTTGGGTGTGCCGCCCATTGCATCTGGCTTTTTGATATCCTCTGGCTTTCCTGCACCGGCGTCGCCGCTGCCGCATCCTACAAGTACGCCACCCATAAGCACTGCTCCGAGGAGGGTGACCCAACCAAACTTCTTCATTGACTTCATTGTTCCTAACCTTACCGCGCCTACTCTGTTTTTCCGCGCTGAATCAAAACTGCAATTAAGATGATCGCACCTTTTACGCACCCTTGCCAATAGACCGAGACGCCGTAGAGCACGAGCATGTTGGTGATGATGCCGAGGATGAGGACGCCGATGAGGGTGGACCAGACTTGCCCACGCCCTCCTCGCATGCTCGTTCCGCCGATCACTACCGCAGCGATCGCGTCTAGCTCCATGTACAAACCGAGTCCCGAAGTCGAGACGCTGTTGAATTTTGAGGCTTGGCAAAGTGCGGCGATGCCGGTGCATAGACCGAGGAACGAGTAGGTTGCCCACTTGACCTTGTGTACGGCAATCCCGGAGTAAAGGGCCGCTTGCTCATTCGCGCCGACAGCTATCAACCTTCGGCCGAACTTCGTTTGGTTGAGGATGAACGATCCCCAAATGACCATGACGATCATGATCACGATCGGCCAGTAAATCAGGATTTGCCCACCTGCTCCGTTGCTCGTCCCCGGAATCGGGACTCCACCCATCGCGATCTTAGAAAACACGGTCGCGCTTGATGACCGGATTTCTCCACCTTCGGCAAGGGCGAGTGCGACTGATCGATAGGAGATTAGGCCGGCAAGCGTAACGATGAAAGGCGCGATGCGACCGGAAGTGATCACCATTCCGTTGACGAGCCCGAGAGCTGCGCCGCCTGCCACTGTGACGATGGCGGCGATAAATGTGCCAATTTGTTCGAAACTCCAGCCGAAGCGCGAATGGCAAATCGTGACGATCGTGGCACCAAGGGTGCCAGTTTGTAGGTTGCCGGTCTTGTTCAGCGCCAGGAGCCCTAGAGTGGCAACGAGCACCATCATGCTTCCAACCGAAAGGTCTATCCCACCGCCGATGATGACCAGAGTCATTCCGACTGCGACAATGCCAGTCGGCGAGTTCTGCGTGACGATATTGCGGATGTTCTCCGGTCCGAAGAACGTGCCGCGCATGAACATGAAGTTCAAAACGAGGAGAATAACGAGGGCGACTAGTGACCCATAGGTTTGGAAGATCTTCTTCATGCGGTCACTCCGGCGGCAAGCTTCATCACGTTTACTTCAGACAATTCATCTCCCGTCAGCTCTCCCATAATTCGTCCTTCGCGCATCACCGCGACGCGATGACACATCCCTAGGAGCTCCGGGATCTCACTCGAAATCACAATGCAGGCAAGCCCTTCCGCAGCGAGGTCAGCGATGAGTCGGTAAATTTCTGCCTTTGCTCCGACGTCAACGCCTCTCGTTGGCTCGTCTAAAATGAGCAGTTGAGGTTCGGTCGCAAGCCATTTAGCAATCGAAACCTTCTGCTGGTTTCCGCCACTGAGTGAAGTCATTGGGAGGCTAGGGTCAGCAACCTTTACGCCGAGCTTGTTGATCCAATCCGTCGTTACTTCGCGCTTGGTTTTGCCCGGGTAAGTGCGATCCATCGAGGCGAGGTGAATGTTGTCCTCGACGCTCATCGATGTCACAAGCCCTTTACCCTTGCGATCCTCCGTGATGTAACTTAGGCCCTGCTTGATTGCCTGTTGATAGTTCTTGGGATCAACCGGCGTGTCGTTCATCCACAACCTGGTGCTCGGATCACGTGGCCTTAGTGCAACAATTGCCTCGCTCGACTCTGTTCGTCCGGCTCCGATCAGTCCCGCCAAGCCCAGAATCTCTCCCTTCCTGACGCTCAAATTGACATCTTTCGCCCACTTGCCAGATTCGAGCCCCGAAACTTGGAAAACGACTTGGTCTTGAACGGTGGGCTTCGGTGGAAAGATATCTTTTAGATCGCGGCCGACCATCAGCGCAGCGAGGTCTGCCTCTGTGTGACCCTCGGGTGTGAAGTCACCAACCTTCACGCCATCTCGCAACACGACAATTCTCGAGCAAAGCTGTAAGACTTCGGTCAGGCGGTGAGAAACGTAGAGAACCGAAACGTTCTGGTCGCGAAGTTCGCGAATGAGGTCGAGCAGTCGATCAGTTTCAACCTGACTCAGTACGGCGGTTGGCTCGTCGAAGATGACGAGCTTTGCGTCAAAGAGCAAGGCGCGTGCGATTTCTACAAGCTGCTGTTCTGCAATCGATAAGTCTTCGCAGAGAGTCTTCGGCGAGAACTGGGCGCCGACTTTCTGAAGCAGGGCTTCGGCTTTCGCGGACATCGACTTTCGGTCAAGTCGGCCGAATGTGGTTTGCTCGCGACCGAGAAAGAGGTTGTCCTCGGCGGATAGCGTGGGAATCAGGTTCAGCTCTTGGTGAACCATCATGATGCCTTCGTTCATCGCCTCGGCAGGATTCTTGTAGTGGACCGTCTTTTCCATCCACGAAAATGATCCTTCGGTGGGTTGGTGAACCCCGCTGAGCAGCTTCATCATCGTGCTCTTACCCGCTCCGTTTTCGCCGATGACTCCGACGACTTCGCCCTCTTCCATTTCGAGATCAAGGGCGCTGAGCGCAAGAGTTGCCCCAAAGCGCTTCGTCAATCCCTGGATCTTAAGCATGGGAGAACCTTACCGAACCCGGACGAGTTCGTTCAAGGCCCACGCTGGATGTGGCGGAAGCGAATTAAGGAAAACAAGCCCTCATCTTCTCAAGGAGCACCGGCAAGGGGTCGTCTTGACGATTGCCTTCGAACGAGACCTTTCCGTCGTATCCAACCTCTCGAAGTCGCCTTGCGAATGCTTGCGTCAGGGGTTCAGCTTGGTCGGGACTATAACGTTCGAGGCCTGCGAAGTGGACGTGAATCGGC
The DNA here is from genome assembly GCA_038222255.1 of Fimbriimonadales bacterium. Lineage (GTDB taxonomy): Bacteria > Armatimonadota > Fimbriimonadia > Fimbriimonadales > Fimbriimonadaceae > Fimbriimonas. The sequence goes on from JBBRHU010000128.1 coordinate 4,656, forward strand.
GCCCAAGGGATTGCCCTTTCGAGATAGGCATCGACTGGTTCGGAAGGGTCCATCTCAAGAAAGATGTGATAGCTGTCTGCACAATAAGCGACGCCAACCTCTCGGAGTTCCACTGCTAGGCGAGGCAGGTCGTTGCCAACGTTGGTCTCGGATTTGTTAAGGCTTTCCGGGCAAAGCTTAATGTTGAATTCGTTTGCAATCGTTTGAAGTTCTCCGACAATCTGAACAAATCGCATCTCTGCTTCGAGGGGCGGCACGCCAGAAGGAGCGTTTCGGACAGCACCACTGCCCACGACCATTGTCGTAATCCCCGCTGCTTGTGCTCGGGGAAAGAGCCGACGACCGTAAGCGAGGTAGTTCGGAGTTTCGCCGTACAGGTCGACACCACCCTGAAAGAAAAGATTGGTGACCTCTACCCGTGAGGCGACCTGGGGGGCGTCCTCGTCGAGGGCTCGGAACATGTGTGCGCCTGGTTCGACATAGTCAAACCCAGCCGCGAGGGCTTCTTCGATCAGGTCGACCGAGCCGCAGATCCCAAATTTCATTCTTCTACTTTCTCACAAAAAGCCAACCAATGCGCTCTCCCGAAACAGCATTTCCCATCTTTGTCCACTTTCCGTCGAGGATTACCGCACGAGATCGGAAGCTGGATAGGAGCATCTGGATGGCGCGGCCGTTGTCACCGTGCGTCGGGGCACAGACGAACATTGCTTCTTGGACAAGGAGTCCTTTCTCAGTGCAAGCGCGCAAGGCGTTGGTCACGCCGATGTCTGTGGCGGTCGATGAGGTGAGCAACTCAGTCGCAATCGCGTCGTACTCCGACATCCTTCCGAGAGCCGACATCCCCTCGCGCTCTCGAGCGCGGTCAATTTCTAGGTCGAGGGCACCTTTCCCGACGGTCACGGGAGGTCGCGGAGGGGTCGGATTATCGATCGCCGGCGTTACAGGATCAGGCTTTGGTTTTGGCTTTGGATCAAGCGGAGGAGGATTGACGGGGGTTGTCGGCCCGGCAGGCTCCACCTCGGGAATTACGAGCGCGTGCTTGACAACGAACGAATTGCTGGGTCCTCGCTGACCGTAAAGGCTGACACGGCTACCCGCAAAAAGAGATCTAGGTTCAACCCGCAGTGAGAAGTCAAGTCGGTGACGAAGCTCCGCGCCACCAAAGTTAATGTCCAGAAAAGTGGGTGCAGTTACAATGCCGACCGCGCCAGACGGTTGAATCTCAGCAGCTACAACGCACTGGGCCCTTAAGGTTGCAGGGTCCACGAAGGTCAAGACTCCATCGACTCGAAGTTCGCCTTCACTGGGGAGAGCCGTCTGGGCAATTTCCGGCGTTGGACCATCCACTTTTCGAGCGACATTGAGCGAAGGTGCTGCGTTAATCACACCGCTCCGGCGAATTTCAAAGTGGCAGTGCGAAGGCCCGCCTCTTGCATTGCCGCTATCTCCGACCCACCCCACAAACTGTCCCTCGCGCACAAAGTCGCCGGTTCTCAGGCCAGGAGCAAAGGCATACAGGTCCGAGCCCTTGCCATCGGCGGTGCCGGGGTTGTCGCAGTTCACGTGAAGGTAAACGACTCGCCAGCCGTCTTCGCGGGTGATGGTGATGGAGTTTCCGTCGGTCGGAGTCTTTCCTTTTTTGAGCAGGACAACCCCTTCGATCGCCGCGACAAGCGGGGTCATCTTCGGTGACATCAAGTCTTGCCCAAGGTGCTGTCGCTTTCCGCCATCGCGATTTGCGAGAAAAGTGTCCGACCACTGTGCGCCACCGAGGACAGGGAAGACTATCGGGACCGTGATCGGGTCACTGATGACGTCGTTGGGATAAGCCCAACCCGTCGGTGGCAGTTCGATTGTGTCTTCCTGCGGATCCCAAATCTGCGTGACCGAGCCGGTAGCTGTGGCGAGGAGACTGTTGATCGGCGTCTTTGGCAAAACAAACCCGTAAGCGTTTCCGACATGAGGAACAACCGCTCTCAACCCACGGGTGGGTCGAGGTTCGAGTGTCAACTTGAGTGGGTAGGGCACTGCGAATCCTGTCAGCGCACCATTGTCCTGAATTGCACCCGTGGCAACGACGTTCACACATCGGTCGATGTAATCAACCTGTACGACTCGCGCATAGACCGCAATTTGGCCTACCTTGAGTTGTGATTTTCGCGATAAGAGGAAAGCTTCTGCGTTTCCTTCAACAGATGCGAGCGGCCCAATGAGCATGGCCGTCCCTAGCCAAGGCATCAACATAACGATAGGATAACTCAATTCGAGAAATTCTCCACGGGAGCTTGGCACATCGTCTCCGTCCGAGTGGGGTGTATCATTGGGGCTAATGAGAATGCGAGAACTGGGCACGTCTGGGGTGATGGTGTCCGAAATTAGCCTTGGGTGTTGGACCATGGGAGGCCTGAATTGGGTCAATGGTTCGCCAAACGGCTGGGCTAACGTTAATGAAGATGAAGTTGTCGCCGCGATCAAGCTAGCCGTAAATGCAGGCGTAAACCACTTCGATAATGCCGATGTTTATGGAAACGGAAAAGCAGAGCAAATGCTCCGGCGTGGCTTTGAAAAATTGGGTCTCGATTCAAAGAAGTTTGTGATCGCGACGAAAGTTGGCCACTTCCCAGGAACCGCTGCCCACGCCTACGAGCCTGCGCACATCCGGCATCAGTGCGAACAATCGTTGATCAACCTCGGCAGAGAATATATCGACGTCTACTACTTCCACCACGGCAGCTTTGGACATAGCGATTGCTATCTCGACGGAGCCGTCGAGGTGATGAATCGACTTGTTGAAGAAGGAAAGGTCAGAGTAAAGGGCCAGTCTGCATATTCTGCCGACGACTTCGAGCGGGTAGTCCCAAAGGTCGAGCCGCAGTGCCTACAGAGCTGGGCACACGCAATGGATGACCAATTCATCCGACCGGGTTCCCGAGTTGCCAAGTTGATGGCCGACCGTCAAATGACGTTTGTGGCGTTTAGCCCGCTTGCTCAGGGATTGCTCTTGGCAAAGTACGACCCGAAAAATCCGCCCGCTTTTGAGGCTGGCGACAATCGAGCCGGGCGACATGGTTTCACAACCGAGGGTCTCGAAGGTCTTGCTCCGAAGCTCGACAAGTTGAAGGCTAGGTTTGGGTCAAGCACCGAAGCTCTCGCGTCGATGGCGCTGAACTATGTCCTTTCAATGCCACAGGTTGCATGTGTCATTCCAGGATTCCGAAACGAGCGACAGGTGAAGTGCAACCTCGCAGCGACCGCTTCCAGCCTCGGACCAGGCGACGTTGAGTTCATTCGGTCGGTGCTTCAGAGCTAGGGGGCTCGCGGCTCGTCGGGTACCTTCAGGTCATGCGGTTGGATCTCGGGTTTTTGGGCGGCGGTCAGCTCGCCCGAATGTCCACCCACGCCGCACAGCGGCTCGGGGTCAGCACAATTTCGCTCGACCCCGGGCATGTGACTCCAGCATCGCAGATCGCGCCTTCAATACGCGGCGAACTCTCCGACCCGGTCGCGATCGCGAGCCTACTCCGACAGGTTGAATTTGTAACCCTAGAGAACGAGTTCATTCCCGCAGCTGCTCTACGCGAGGCCTGCACACTCGCCGACTTTGATCCTGCCAAGGTCACTCCAGGCATCGAAACACTAGCGATCATTCAAGACAAGCTCCTTCAGAGGCAAGCTTATGCCGGTGCCGCAGTGGGATCACCTCACGCAGTTGCAATCGAAGGAAATGGCGAGCAGGCCATGACAGAGATCGGGTTTCCAATGGTGCTGAAAGCACGATTTGGAGGCTACGACGGCAAGGGAACGAGGTATGCAAAATCCAAAGACGACTTTGAGACCTATCGAGAACTCTGGTCAAAGAGTGGGTGGCTCGCCGAATCGTTTGTGCCGTTCGTCCGCGAAGTCGCAGTCATGGTGTTCGTCGGAGCAAGCCAGCAGGGCACTTTCCCGACCATGCACACGATTCAGAAGAACCACGTCTGCGACCTGGTTTTTCCTGCCGAAGCAGACGCATCTGAGATTGCACAAAGGGCGGTGCAAG
>JBBRHU010000129.1:0-8683 GCA_038222255.1 Fimbriimonadales bacterium
TCGACTGCCCGCAGGCACGCCAGTGGCATCCAATGAGAGCGTGATCGCTGGTAACACGGTGTTGTACGGAGCTACGAGCGGGCGCCTGTTCCTGGCCGGGTGCGCGGGTGAACGATTTGCAGTGCGGAACTCCGGCGCAACGGCGGTTGTCGAAGGCGTCGGTGACCATGCGGCCGAGTACATGACAGGCGGAATGATTGTGGTGCTCGGCGACTTTGGACGGAATTTTGGAGCGGGAATGAGCGGCGGCGTAGCATACGTCTACGACCCCGATCGAAACCTCGACAAGCGAATGAACCGCGAAAGTGGTCTGTTGAGAGAGGAAGTTCACAACGATGAGGAACTCCTTGGTTTGATCGCCGAACACATCCAGCACACCGGAAGTGCCTACGCTCAGAGCCTTCTCAACCATTGGGAGTCCATCAGAAGTGCGTTCGTGAGAATCATCCCAGAAGAATATAAGCGACTCACAGAAGGAACCGCACTCGCGGAGGTGACTACCGTTGCCTGATCCACGAGGATTTCTGAAAGAAGGTCGGCTGGAAGCACCGCGACGCCCAGCAGGTGAGCGCATTCTCGACTGGAAAGAAATAACACTTTCCCTCGCCACCGAAAAATCGGCGACGCAGGCTTCGCGGTGCATGAACTGCGGCGTGCCTTTCTGCCATCAAGGGTGCCCGCTTGGAAACTACGTTCCGACTTGGAACGGACTCGTTTACGAGGGCAAGTGGCAACAAGCCTATATTGAACTCAGTAAGACAAATCCATTTCCGGAGTTCACCGGCAAGCTGTGCCCTGCCCCTTGCGAAGACGCTTGCGTGCTCAAAATCAACGATGAGCCCGTCAACATCAAGGGAATCGAGTGGGCGATCATTGACCGGGCCTTTCAAGAAGGCTGGGTCACCGCTCAATCGCCAACTCACGAGACCGAGTTCAAAGTTGCAGTTGTCGGCTCTGGACCGGCGGGTCTTGCTGCGGCGTACGAACTGCGAAAGGTTGGGCACTCCGTTACGGTTTTCGAACGGTCAGACAGCATCGGCGGATTGGTCCGCTACGGTGTGCCTGACTACAAGATGAAGAAATCTCTCATTGATCGTCGAGTTGAGCAACTCGAAAAGATGGGAATCGTGTTCAAAACCAATGTCGCAGTTGGGACCCAGATCAGCTTTGATGCACTACGGGCGGAATTCGATGCGGTGCTCCTTTCAATTGGTGCCCTCAAAGCGAGGAATCTTGAAGTTCCGGGGCGAGATATTCCCGGTGTCGGCTTTGCGATGGACTACTTGACCGCGCAAAATAAGCTCCTTGCCTCAGGAACCCCGCTCCCAGAGGAGTGGAATGCGGAGGGTAAACACGTCGTGATCCTTGGTGGTGGAGACACCGGCGCTGACTGCTACGGAACCGCGATCCGACAAGGTGCGGCGAGCGTCACACAGTTTGATCACTACCCAGACCCAAACGTTTTTCAACCGCCAAGGAAATGGCCCGAGCCAGTGCTCAGGTCGAGGATTTCGCCGGTCCACGAAGAAGGCGGGACGCGCGAGTGGTCAATCCAAACGATCTCCGTCGAAGGTTCAACTCATGTCACCGGACTGCGAACCTGCGGTGTCCGCATCGAGGGCAACCTCAAGATTCCCGTCGCCGGAACAGAACGCACTGTCCCCGCTGACCTGGTCTTGCTGGCGATTGGCTTCGAAGGTTCCGAAGGTGATCCCTTTGGAGTTTCGATGAACCGTGGCAAGGTTGTGGTTGACCGACGGTACCGAACTGACCTCCCTGGAATCTTCTCCGCCGGAGACGCGAGCCGTGGGGCGAGCCTCATCGTTTGGGCGATCGCTGATGGTCGGAACGCCGCTCGAGAGATCGACCTCTACCTTCGGGGCCAATCCTCGATCGTTCGAGCTTTTTACAGCTAGCTTAGTCTGAGGACGAACTGCAGCTTGAGGAGCTACAACTCGACGAGGAACAACTCGATGACGAGTTGCAGCTGCTCGAGTTGTCAACTGGCGCAGAGTCACTACTACAGGAAACGACGTCTTGCACGATCACGGTCGAGCAGGATGTGTCCACGAATATTACTGGGCCAGTCTCGACATAGTTTCCTGGAGCGAGGTCGGTTCGATACCCTCTGCGGATTGATGCGCGTACGAGCGCGATGACGATCACAATGGGGACGACCGCGCAGAACAAGAATCCAAAGAAGATGGGAGCGAAGGCACCAGGGCCTGGGGGTGGTGTCGCACCGAGAATCGCAACCATCGTGAGAGCAGTCGCGATTGGAGCCGCAATCAGCCAGAACCTTGAAGTCTTCCGCCTTATGGGAGCGACAGCCGAAGTTTTCGGCTGCGGGTTCCAGACCTCGGCCGGCGCGGGCTCGTCAAATTCGGTCGCATACAAGGCGAGCGTCTCGGCAAATACGTCTCTGAACGACTCTCCCGGCAGCCCAGAACCAGGCTCGTGATGAATGTCCTTGTCGAGAATGTCCTTGCAGAGGTCGCTCCAGTAGCTCCGAGTGAACGTCAGATGGAGATGCCAAACTTCATCTATGGCCTTTGAGGGCGAGACTCCTGCTGTCGAAACCGTAGCGAGATAGATAAACCGTAGGTATTCCCGCATCGCTTGTTCGGCAAAATCTGCCGACCAGCCGTGGCTTTTCTGTAGACGCTTGAGGAAGGACTTTGGAGCCGAACCATCATCTACTTTGAAGGTCTCGAGACGGTTATATAGGTCAACATTTGTGAGCGGCATAGGGTCCTTATGAAGATGATAACGAATTTACGGATCTTGAAACCAGGCTCGGTCGTAGAAGTTTGAGACCTGAGGGTGTTCAACATCAGTTAAACTCTCCTTATCGACGCTATGCAGACCTCGCTGTACCGCCAACCTGCTGTTAGGCGTCTTGCGATCATCGCCCTCCTTGCGGAGATTGGATACGCAGTGCTGAATCTCTCAGCCATGCAGCCCTATCTTCGTGACGAGCGAAAGTTCGGTGAAGGCGTCATCGGGCTCGTCCTGGTTTGCTTCCTCCTTAGCGAGGCAATCTTCAAGAGCCCGATGGGCCACCTCGCGGACCGATTTGGACCTAAGAAGCTTATGTTCTTCGGTCCGATGCTGAGTCTCGGGACATCTCTCATCAGCCTAGTTGTCCCGCGGACAGGTGGAGCTCCCCTTGAGGTTATTACCTTTCTCGGCTTGCGAGTGTTAGATGGCGTAGGCGCGGCGATGTTGTGGCCCGCAGCTTTTTCGGCGATGGGCGATGCGGTCGAAGACGATCAGCGGCAGGAGGCGATGTCGCTTCTCAACCTATGCTACATGGTCGCCATCGCTGTCGCATTCCTCATCGGCGGCATTGCGAATGACCTGTCGGGTACTAAGTGGGCCTCACTGGTGCTCTCCGCGGTGCTGTTTGCAGGCGTCGCGCTGGCGGTCTATCGCTTGGTGCCCAACGAAATTGAGCGTGAGCATCACCCAACTGCAGATGGGCACAGCACTGGTTTCAAAGAGTTCCTAGAGTCCATCAAGCAGATCCCGACATACCTCATCCTCTCCGTCGTCACTTTTGCGGGCATCGGGTTTCCGATGGCGATCTTCAAGCACTTTCCCCGCGACGAATTCGACTTCAGCGAAACCAAGATTGGCGCACTGATTTTCCCGAGCGCGATTGCAATGGCTGTCCTCAGCGTACCGATGTCCAGATTTGGCGAAAAGATCGGTCGCTGTCGATCGGTTCATATCGGCATGGGCCTTTGTGCATCTGGAATATGGCTCATCGGACTAGGAGGCATCTTCCCTTTCTTGGGATCTCCATGGGTGTTCGGACTGGCGGGAATGCCGGTCGGCATCGGTTTCCTGCTCGCAATCCCTGCGTGGATGGCAGCTGTCAGCGACATTGATCCGAGGCGACGTGGCGTAAACGTTGGAGCGATCATGACGGCCCAAGGCCTTGGGGCAATCATTGGTGCTCCTATCGGAGCGTATCTTTACGAACGATCCAGTGAGACCCACAGTCACTTCTGGCACTACTCCCCATTTATCGGTTGTGCAGCGTGTGTCACCCTCGGTTGGCTCATGAGTCTTCGACTCCTGCGGGACCCGCACCGCGCGGTCTAGTGAGCTCAACAGAATCATAGGTTCAATTTTTCTCCAAAGCTCGGAAAGAGCCCATGCCGGTGATATGTCCACCAAAATGCAACCTCGGGGCCGGTAAAATGGTTAAAAGACGCTGGGACAATGTGGTCCGAGTCTGATCATAAGGAAAACCACCCATGGCGTTACGCATTGGCATTAATGGATTTGGTCGAATTGGCCGACTCTCCCTTCGAACTATTCTCGCTCGTCATCCCGAAGCTCTCGAAGTGGTCGCAATCAACGACCTCACCGACACGAAGACGAACGCTCACCTTTTCAAGTACGACTCCACATACGGGCCGTTCAACGGAACAGTTGACCACAACGAATCAGAATTCGTCGTCAACGGCAAGAGCATCGCTGTCTTCGCTGAGCGTGATCCCGGTCTCATCCCTTGGGATAAAGCTGGTGTTGACCTCGTTATCGAGTCCACTGGTTTCTTCACCGATGCAACCATGGCCGCAGCTCACCGCAATAGCGGCGTAAAGAAGGTCATCATCTCGGCTCCGGCAAAGAACGAGGACCTCACGATCGTGCTTGGCGTCAACCAAAACGTTTACGACCCTGCAAAGCACCACGTGATCTCGAACGCAAGCTGCACGACAAACGGTCTCGCGCCGGTCGCTAAGGTTCTCCACGAGAAGTTTGGTATCGAGAAGGGCCTGCTCACTACGGTTCACGCCTTCACTGGTACGCAGAAGACTCAAGACACCGCTGCGAAGGACTTGCGAGACGCACGAGCTGCGAGCCAGAACATTGTGCCTAGCAGCACGGGTGCCGCTCGAGCGGTTGGGCTTGTCATCCCCGAGCTTCAAGGCAAGTTCACGGGAATGGCTTTCCGAGTCCCGGTTGCAACAGTATCAGTCGTTGACTTCACTGCCGTGCTTCGCAACGAAGCTTCGGTCGCCGAAATCAACGCAGCCATCAAGGAATACGCAGACGGTTCGCTGAAGGGCATCCTTGAGTACAGCGCGGAAGAGCTCGTTTCTAGCGACCTTCGCGGCAACTCGCACTCCTCAATCTTCTCCTCCGTTGACACGATCACGATTGGCAACCTCGCCAAGGTCGTCAGCTGGTATGACAACGAATGGGGCTACGCAAGCCGAGTGGCAGACCTCGCCAAATTCGTTGGCGACCAGGGTCTCTAAGAACCTTAAAAGCCCCTGATCCGCACGATCAGGGGCTTTTTTGTGTCTTCCTAGTCGGCAAGATCGAAGAACTTGTCGACTGGAGTTTGACCCGAATAGAACTGCCCCGTTGAACGCTTGTTCGCGTGCGTGTCCATCCACTGCACGATCGCCTGGTTCTGAAACACCCAATCTGGGCGTCCCCAGCATGGTGCAGTCGGACCACTAGGTGCGAGGAGAAACTTTCCATCGTCGCCACAGAAGTTGTTCAGGATCGAAGCGCGTGCGGAGGTCAACATCACCGTCTCAGAAGGTGCGTCTGGCCGCGTGACCGAGACCGCTGTGTGTGCATTCGCGTTTGAGAAGTCCAGCTTGAACGTCGTCAGATACTGCACGTTATAGCCCCAATGCGTCGTGAACGCACCGCTCGCATCGGTGTTCTTCACAGTACTGCCGGGACAACGCCAGACCTCTTTATTCTTAAGATATGGGTCGATGAGGTCGTGCCAGAGCAAGAACTTGGTTGCAGTTCCGTAGGCAGCGAGGGGCATCATGTCATCAACATCCCCGGCATAGAGCATAAAACTTATGCCCATCTGCTTGATGTTAGAAACAGCCATCGTTCCCTTCGCCGCAAGTTTCGCTGAGGCAAAAACAGGAAACAAGATCGCAGCCAAAATTGCGATGATCGCAATAACGACCAAGAGCTCGATGAGGGTGAACGCCTTTCGCATCTGAGCTAGCATACAGGGTCGGGTCTGCAAATCTAGCCTAGGTTGCGACGAATGGGGAGGATTGGCGAACGGTTGGTGCCCTGAAATCTAACCTCGCCATACACGTTTGGTGAAATTCTGCGACGACGTGTCAAGATGGATCATTCCTTTTGAAGGCTCATCATGCTTGGACTGTCCTCTATCACTGCCGCCATTCTCGCCGTTACCGCTCAGGGCCAAAGCCAGTCCAAGCTTCCGCCGATTAATCCTGATCGGCCCGATTTCACAGACAGCGCCTACATCATTCCAAAAGGAACCTGGCAGACTGAGCTTGGTATCCGACGATCACGAGCGGACGGAATTGTCGATGATTGGGGGAACCAGCCCCTCTTCCGATATGGTGTGAATAGTCGCTTTGAGCTCCGCCTCGCGCTTCCGTCAAACATCGCGGCAAGATCGCAACTTGGTCCGCAGGTTGGGTTTGGAGATGGCTACGCCGGCTTCAAATATCGCTTCAAAGAGGGAGTGGACAACAAAACTCCAAGCCTAGCTGCGATCATGACGGCGACCGTGCCGAGCAAGGGGCAATTCAGCGAGCGCAAGATTCAGACCCAGTTTGTTTTCGTGGTTGACCAGACTCTAGGCGTGTACGGGCTCCAACTCAACTTTGCCTACAGCTACCTCTCAAATGGTGGGATGCAGTTCCCTCAGTATTCGGCAACCTACAGCTTGGGTTATCCGATCAAGGGCAAGCTCAACGGCTTCTTCGAGGGGGTCTACGTTTCAGCGCAGAACTTCCGTGGACCTCGTGGAGGACTCTTCGATGGCGGACTGAACTATCTCGTCACGAACGACTTCATGGTCGACTGCTCAGTCGGCCAAGGCGTCAACGGACTCCGAAGAGATTGGTTCATCGGCGTCGGCCTATCGTATCGATTCTAGTCGCCCAAAGGCTCCGGTAAAGCTAATGCTGACCGGAGCTCTACCTTGGAACAATCTGGTGATCGAGCAAGCTCTTCAGCACATCATCGGCACGCAGGCCTTCGACTTCGGCCTCGGGCCTCAGCAGGACGCGGTGCCGAAGGACGGGCATCGCCATATCCTTCACGTCGTCAGGGATCACGAAAGCTCGGCCTCGAATTGCAGCCAGGGCTTTGCCTGAATTGAGCAAGGCGATTCCAGCGCGAGGAGAGCCTCCGATGAGTAAGTCGTTCGAACGTCGGGTCGCGGCAACGATCTCGTAGATGTAATTGAAGACCTTGTCTTCCACCGTAACGTCTTTCACTTCTTGCTGCGCCTCAACCAGATCCTCAAGAGAAGCAACCGCTTGGATGCCAAACGCCTCTAGGCTCTGTGGGCGGAATCCGGAGTGGTGACGGCGAAGAACTTCAATTTCAGCTTCGGGCTTGGGATAGTCGACGAGAACCTTGAGCAGGAATCGATCCTGTTGGGCTTCCGGCAGCGGATAGGTGCCCTCAAAGTCGATCGGGTTCTGCGTCGCGAAGACGATGAAGGGGTAAGGCACGGGGAGTGCCTCTCCATCCAGAGTGACCCTTCGTTCTTCCATTGCCTCAAGCAAGGCAGCTTGAGTCTTCGGCGGGGTTCGGTTGATTTCGTCGGCAAGAAGAAGGCCTACAAAAATCGGCCCTTTTCGAAGCAGAAAATCTCCTGTCTTCGGGTCATAGAGGCGCGTTCCGACGACGTCGCTCGGCATCAGGTCGGGCGTGAATTGGACGCGACCGTAATCGAGCGAGAAGCACATCGCAAGTGAGCGAACAAGCAGCGTCTTCGCAACACCAGGCACACCCTCCAGAAGGACGTGCCCGTTCGCGAGAATCGCCACCAGTGCTTGCTCGATCACGTGCTCTTGCCCCGCAATCACTTTTCCAAGTTCGCTTCTAACGGATTGGACCAATGAATCGACTTTCGCCATGTCTCGCGCAGAGTACCCTTGACACAGGTAAAGTGCCAACAAGCTCAATGCTCAACGTTGTCGATCTCACCAAAGAATACAAACGGTTCCGTGCCGTAAATGCGCTCTCGTTTACGATCCAACCAGGTGAGATTGTCGGACTGCTTGGGCCGAACGGTGCTGGCAAAACCACCGCTCTCCGCTGTTGTGCGGGAATTCTTAGACCAAGCTCCGGCAACGTCTACATCAATGGTCACGACGTTGTCTCCGACCAAGCTGCAGCGAAGGCTGGCCTTGCGTTCGTGCCTGAGGTTCCGTCCCTCTACGAGCTCCTCACCGTTCAGGAGCATTTGAGGTTTGTCGCGATGTGCTTCAACACACTCGACATCTACGAGCAGCAAAAAGAGATCCTGCTAGAGCGATATGCCCTCAAGGAGAAGGCGAATGACCTCGTTGCCACTTTGAGCAAGGGCATGCGTCAAAAACTCTCCGTGGCCTGCGCCTTGATTCACAACGCAAACGTTCTGCTCTTTGACGAGCCGTTGATTGGTATCGATCCTGCCGGCGCGAAAGAACTCAAAGATGAAATCGTCCGAGCGAGAGAAAGCGGTTGTGCCATTTTGATTTCAACCCACCTTCTTGACACTGCCGAAAAGCTGTGCGATCGTGTGATCATCGTCGCACGCGGCATCAAGCTCGCCGAGGGCACCCTGCCGCAATTGCAAGCACAATTCAGCCTTGAAGGGAAGTCTCTGGAAGAGGTGTTCCTCACCCTGACAGAGGAGGTGGTCCATCAAGCCCCT
>JBBRHU010000130.1:0-8614 GCA_038222255.1 Fimbriimonadales bacterium
CGATGGCGGTAAGGACGATTCCTACCAGATCGTCAATGTGGACCCACGATTGCCAGTGGTTTCCAGATGCGAGGTGCCCGCCAAGAAACGCTTTCGTGAGCATCAAAAGTTTTGGAAAAGCTCCGCCCTTCCGCCCAAGCACGATTCCAAATCGAAGCGCAACTCGTCTCGTCGAAACGAGATTTGGCTCAAAGAAGGCACGTTCCCACTCGACGCAAGTTTCGGCTAAGAACCCAGTCCCAGCCTCTGAGTTTTCGTCGAGTGCCACTTCAGCTCGATCTCCGTAATATCCAACCGCGCTTGAATTGAACCAGAGCTTGGGTGGGAGAACGGATTGCTCGATTGCTTGGGCGATTACTCGAGTGCTGTCTATTCGAGAATTTAGGATCAGCTCTCGGTTGTCAGGTGTGAGCGGGAGTTGGATCGAAGCACCAGAGAGGTTGATGACGATAGCTGCCCCGTCGACCTGGTCCGTCCAGGTGCCGAGGTCTTTACCGTTCCAAGTTATGTCGGCCGAAGGTCCACGCCCGACGATGACGACTTCGTGGTCACGCTTCAAGGCTTGGGCAAGGGCGTGACCGATAAAGCCAGACCCACCAAATATCACCGCCCGAGGCTTACTCACGACTCGTCTTACGCCGCTTCGAGCTGCTTAATCAGCGCCTCGGCAGCCTTTTTGGTTTCGCCCTTGAGCTTGTCAAGGTTCGACTTCAGAAAAGTCACTGCTTCCGACGAGCCTAGGTTGCCTAGAGATTGGACAGCGCTTGCCTGAACTTCCTCCGACGGATCTGACAAAAACTTCGCGATCGTTCTCACCGTTGAGCTGTCTCTCAGCGAAGCAAGCATAAACACAAATCGAGCGCGTTGAGGATGGGCGTCGGCATCAAGAATTTTCGTGATCAAAGGCACGGCGCGCTGATCACCAAGCCGAGCTAGGACAGTTGTCGCATATTCGCGATCTGATTCTTTGGTCGTGGCAAGCTTGTAAGTTCCTTCTAGACCGGCCTTGCTCCCCATCTCGCTCAACGTGTAGATCGCGCCAAAGCGGACACGTTGGTCAGAATCATCGATCGCCTTGACCAGCGCCACTTCGACCTTCGGATCGCGGAATGACGGAATCGCCGCCATCGCATAGTAGCGGACGTCAGCATCGGTGTCGGTGAGCAGATTGCAGAGTTCCAACCGCGACGAAATACCGTCGAGAAGTCCGCACACAGAGGCTGCAGTAGCCCGAACCCTCGGAGTTTTGTCTTTTAGGGCCAGGATTACGTCGGGAAGAGCGCTCGGATCTTTGAATGCGCTTAACGCCTGGAGCGAAAGAGCACGGACCATTTCCTCGCTGTCTCTGGTCAGTCTCTTCACTCGATCGAGGGCCTTGAGATCGTGAAGTTTCGAAAGGGCTTCGGCGGCTGTCGCCCGCATTCCCGCTTCGGAGTCATCACATGCAGCGAGGAGAGGGTCGACAGCTCGAGGATCTGCGGCCTCGCCCAGCAAGAATCCTGCGGCGGACTTAACCTTGAGATCAGGCGATTTTAGAGCGTCGATGAGCAAGGGCACGGCGGCGTCACGACACAGGCGTAGTTCGCGCACTGCGCTCATCCCCTTCTCGGTACCAAGCTGCTTGATGAGAGCGGGAATATCGGATTCCTTCTGACTCCACGCGCAGAGGCTAAGACCTGCGGCTACGATCGACAAGACAACTTTCTTCATTCTTCTACCATCCACTGCTTCTGGATTGTTTGTTCTACGCCAAGGTTCTGCAGAATGCGAGCCACAACGGTATCTGCGAGTTCTTCGAGAGACTTTGGATTCGTATACCAAGCCGGACATGCCGGGAGCACGGTTGCTCCTGCTTCGGCGAGGGTGGCCAAGTTTCTAAGCATGATCAAGCTCATCGGCATTTCTCGGGGGACGACGACCAATCTGCGACCTTCTTTTAGGCAAACATCCGCTGCCCGCGTAAGTAAATCATCGCTGATTCCGTGTGCGATTCTTGCCGCAGAACCCATCGAACACGGAACGATCACCATTCCGTCGTGCCGATAGGAGCCAGACGCGGGTGGAGTGAAATAGTTTCTGCTCCCCAACAATTTGATCTGAGGTAACTCACTTCCCAGCCACTCGACCGTTGAGAAGTTGGCCCGGTCTGGAGCAACCCCTAGTTCAGTTTGAGCGACCTGGATCGCTTGGTCACTCAGGATCAGATTGATCTCGGAGAAATGCTTGGCGGCTTGAATCAGGAAACGTTGCGCGTAGATCGCCCCGCTTGCGCCTGTGACTCCAACAACCAATCTTCCTGTGCTCATTTCCACTGTCGTTACGCACTCGCGGCCTGCGATGTCCCCGAGGACCTAGCCTTCAAGGATTTCTTTGATTTCGACGCGCTCGCCTCGCACTGCCGAGGCGACGGCACCAAACACCATTGCGAGACTCTTAATGTTGTCGTGACATTCGCCGTGTGGTGTTGATCCAAATTCGATTGCGTTGAGAAAGTCGTCAAGCGAGCCTTCTATTCCAGGCCGGACGGGAACGGATCTTGTTTCGATCGGTCGCATAACGCTGTGGAAGCCGCCGGGCTGGCTGACGATGGACCCTTGAGGCAAGTCGTTGCCATTCCAGAGTCCAGTTCCGTTCGAGCCAACTGCTCTCCAATCACCCTCCCAGCTCGAATGCAAACCTTCGGCGCACCAACACCCACGGTAGTTGTACATGACCCCGTCTTCCATCTCAAACCAGGTTTGTGCAGATGCAGCGCCTCGATACCAGCTCCATGACGGGTTGAACTCTTGAGCAGTCACAGCAAGCGCATCCTTACCCGAGAGCATTCGAGCCATGTCAAAGGTGTGGATTGCCATATCAAGGATCAAAACGTGATCCATCTCGTCTCGGAACCCGCCGAAGTGGGCTCCGATGTAGAAGTCCGCATTGAGGATCCCGAGGGTGCCGAGATGCTCTGCGATCAAATTTTGGTAGGCCCGTGCTTGCTCGTGATAACGCCGTGATTGGCTGACCATGTAAAGCTTGCCAGATGCTTCCGAGGCCCTCACCATTGCGCGAGCTTGTTCCATAGATGCGGCCATCGGTTTTTCGCCGATCACGGGAACTCCGAAAGCCAGAGCCTCTAGGGTGACATCATGGTGAATTTCAGGGGGCGTAACGTCGACGACGAAGTCAGGCTGAACCACACGAAGAGCCTCGGCTAAGGAACTGCCGGTGTATTCCACGGTGATCCCGTTATCTTGAGCAGCTTTGGCAGCCGCGCCTTCGCGGACGTCCACCCATCCAGCAAACGAAACACGGTTTGCGCTCGCCAGATTCTTTCCCCACGACTGGCCCATGCCGCCCGCGCCAACCAATAATCCCCGGTGACTCATCGGCCCGGTTGTACCTGTATCGGCCAGCGGCAATCTACGCTAACATCAAACTACATGGTGGCCAATCCCTTTCCTCCCGGTACTCGCGAAATCATCGATCTACGCTCCGACACCGTCACCCGGCCAAGTGCGGGGATGTACGAAGCGATGCAGACGGCGTTTCTGGGCGACGACGTGCTTGAGGATGACCCTTCGGTAATCGAATTGGAGCGACTCTCGGCGCAAGTTACGAGGAAGGAAGCTGCGATGTTCGTGCCCAGCGGAACTATGGGGAACCAGATTGCCGTCGCAACGCACACCAAACCAGGTGACGCGATGATTATCGAGCAAGAAGCGCACATCCTCTACTATGAAGTCGGCGCACCTGCTGTTTTGAACGGCGTTGTGAGTTGGACTCTGCCATCTCACAACGGAACGATGGACCCGAATGATGTTGAAAAGCGCATCCTCAAGCCAAATCTCCATACTCCGGGCACAGCACTCGTTTGCTTAGAAAACACTCACAATCGGGCAGGCGGAGCAATCACGCCGATTGAAACGATGAAAGCCTATCGAGCAATCGCTGATAAAGCTGGCATCAAAGTCCACCTCGATGGAGCACGAGTCTTCAATGCTGCCGTGGCGCTCGGCGTGCCTGTCGGCGACATTACGGGTCAGGTCGACACCGTGAGTTTTTGCTTGAGTAAAGGCCTTGGCGCTCCGGTCGGGTCAGTGTTGGCTGGACCAGCGGAGTTTATCGAACGCGCTCGAATTTGGCGCAAAAGGCTTGGCGGCGGTATGCGTCAGGCGGGATTGCTCGCGGCTTGTGGCGTTTACGCGGTCCAGCACAACGTGGATCGCCTTGCTGACGACCATGCAAGGGCAAAGAAAATTGCCGCTGGACTCGCCGGTCTGCCCGGCATCTCCGTCAGCGCAGACGCAACGGAAACAAATATCGTGTTGATCGAAACCGAAAAGCCTGCTGCCGAGTGGCAGAAGATCCTTGCTGAAAACGGGCTTTGGTGCTTCCCCGTCGCCGAAAACAGGCTCAGGCTTGTCTTTCACCTCGACGTTGATGACGCTAAAACCGAACGTGCAATCGAGATCTTTCAGAAGCTCGCTTCTGGATCCTGAGCCGCTCGCTTGAGGCGTTCGTAGCCAATGTCTGCGAGCGTCTCAAGGTTGACAACATCCTGACGGTTGTATTCGATCAGCAGTTCTAGGGCTTCTGCGTCACCCAGTCGACGGTAGCGGTTCCAAAGTCGAATTGCATCGTAGCCCGTGAGCCCGTCAGTCTCTCCACGATCAATCCCGAGCTGCTTCTCGATACTCTTGAGGCCACCACGAAGTCCAACCGTCCGAAGGCTCGGGCACAGGTCCCAATGAATCTGGTCAAAGCGGACATCGGGGAAACGCTTTTGGAGCATCGGCACATCAAAACTCGCCCCAAAAAAGGTGACGATCATGCTGTAGTTGCTTATGACTTCTCGAAAGGCATCGAGGTCGTGACCTCGCGTGAGGGCAACAAACTCTTTGCCATCCCAAATCCCAATGACGGTGATCGAATCGCCTGATCTTCCCCCGTCTGTTTCAATGTCGACGTAGGCGCAGGAGTCACGAAAATCCGGCCAGGCACGCCAACTGCCCTTCAGTTTGAGCTTGCGCGCAAAGTATTGGTGGTTGCGCTTCTCCAGCGCTAGCTGGCTTTTCCTGAGTTCAGCGACGAGAGCTTGAGATGACACCTGCCCTGCATTGGGGGCGGAAGCGGACTGCAGAACATCAGACCAAGTCAGAAATCCGGACGCCCAAAGTGCTCGTTCGGATTCTTCACCCACGCCTGGAACGTGGGTGAATGTTGACGTTAACACGCGGGACTAGCCACCCACTTTTCGTACAGTTGGATTAATCACGGTTTCGGGGTCTGGCACGGCAAGCGTCATACCGGTGCTTCCCCACGGCTTGTGTTTGCCGCTCTCATACCAATATTCGCCAGTGTTAAGGTTTTTGTCAAACTCACCGTAAAGTCGTACGAATCCAAAACCGTTGAACTTCGCCTTAATTTCGCGGCCGAAGAATTGGACGGCGTCGAACTTCCCTTCGATTACGATGGAGCCCTTGCCGAAATAGACCTGCTTGCCAGAGGCCTTGTGTTCGTACTCCATGCGAATGTTTCCGGTGGTCTTGACGGTTCCACCCGGCTTCAATCGACTCACGAGAAACGTGCCCGAACCAGAGAACTCAAGCTTTCCTTGAGCCGGGATTTCACCACCTGGAAGAAGCTTAAAGCTACCGATCTGCGATTCGAAGCTGATCAAACCATACTTCTTGTCAGGCACTAGCTGACCTTGAGCAGTGGCCAACGATGCCACCAGGAACGTGGTCAAAAGGAGAGAGTTCACCCGATTCATAGCTGTATCTTTCAAGTGTATCTGAAATGGAATGGTTCCCATTTGGACTCATCTATCGGGGCCGGCGAACATTTTGCCACTCAAACGGTATCTTAAAGATATGAAGAACCGAAAGGCGCTCGTCACGATCACAGCTGCAACGCTTGCTATGGGGTTCGTTGTGATGGCATTTGTCGCAAACGCTAGCCCGTACGGCACCGTTTCGGATGCGAAAGCCGGTGGACGAGATCGGCTTCACGTGGCGGGAGACGTCATCGATGGTTCTGTCAAACGGGATCTTGCGAACAACCGATTGCTCCTCACGATCGTTGACAAGGCGGGCGACAAAATGGATGTATTCCATACAGGCGAAATGCCGAGCAACCTCGCTGAGGTTAAGCAGGTTGTGGTCGTAGGAAAGCTGGAAGACGGCAAATTTCACTCGACGGAAATGTTGGTGAAGTGTCCCAGTCGGTATGAAGATGCCAAGACTCGCAAGGTAAAGGCCTAACCTACAGCAACATGGAAGATCAGCTTAAGGCTCTCCCCAATGCGCCCGAATGGTCGCTCATCGTCGGCAAAATCGGAGCGGGGTCTGTGTATGCTGGCATCGCATTTTTTCTCACTGCCTTTCTTCTGAGTGCGCTGGCTTCCAGTGAGAAGACAAAAAAGTTCGCTAGCCTTGGACTGATCTTCGGAAGTTTGAGCATGTTCACGGCGATGATCACGCTTGCCGTGCTGTTCGTCAACCAGCAGTTCCAGTTTCAGTACGTTTTCAATCACTCCGATCCGACGATGCCGATTAAATATCGCATCGCTGCAATTTGGAGTGCGCAGCAAGGGAGCTTCCTGCTTTGGGGTGTTTCCTCCGCGATCTTTGCTGTGCTGGCTCTCCGCGGAACCGGACCCTATCGACGAGTTTACGTCGCCACATTCGGGCTTTTCCTAGCTTCGATCTGTGCCATCCTCGCCTACGAATCACCGTTTCCCATCATCCAGGAACTGATTGTCAATGGCGTCGTGAAAGCTCCAGGCACTGGTAGCGGCATGACCCCAGCGCTGCAGAATTATTGGGTCATCGTTCACCCCCCAACGATCTTCCTTGGCTTCGGATCGCTTGCGGTCATGTTTGCGTATGGTCTAGCCGCGATGCTCTCGGGCGACATCAAAGACTACGTGGCCCGCGTCCGACCTTGGGCGTTGGTTTCTGTCGCAATTCTGGGACTTGGCATTTCGATGGGCGGCTTGTGGGCCTACGAAACGCAAGGTTGGGGTGGCTTCTGGGCTTGGGACCCCGTCGAGAACGTCAGCTTTGTTCCATGGCTATTCATGGTCACGCTTGCACATGGATTGATCGTTCAGGCGACGAAGCAAAAATGGCATTTCACCAATCTTGTGCTCTCCGGGCTTCCCTTCCTGACCTTCATTTACGGAACATTCCTGACTCGTTCCGGTTTGCTGGACAAGACCAGCGTTCACTCGTTTGCTGCAATGGACAAGTCCGCAGCAAAAATCCTGGTTTGGTTGCTTGCATTCGTCGTAGTCGGATATACGGCAGTGCTGCTTACCAAGGGCCGTTCGCTCGCAAAGGTAGAACAGCAGCCGACCACAGACGAGCCCTCGCTTGATCGTGAGAGCCTCTACCGGTTCGGAGCACTCGTTCTTAGCCTCTTCGCGGTAGTTGTTGCGGTTGGAATGTCGTGGCCGGTACTCACTGACCTGGCGGCTCATCGGGCCCAGAAGGTAGAAGAACCGCTTTACCACCGAGTTGTCGTTTGGTTCTTCGTTCCGATTATGTTGCTCATGGCCGCCGGTCCGTTCGTTACCTGGAGAACGATGAGCTTCAAGGCGTTGATGGTCCGCATCCTGAACGCGCTCAGCATCACAATTGGCTTGATGGGATTCTCGCTCCTGGCGATCAATCACCCTGAATTTGGTGTTCATCCCGATACAAGTATTCGCATTCCGATGCCGTTTGGGCTCTCGGTGCCACTCGTTCCATGGATGTTCTTCCTTCTGTTCATCTGCACCTTTGCCGCCGTCGCGAACATTTGGAGAATCTTTGAAGTCGTGAAGCGATCGAAGGTTTCCATTGGGGGATTCGTCGCTCACGCTGGCATCGCGATGCTGATGGGCGGACTCATACTTTCGCGTGGATACGAGCGAAAAGAGCAGATCCTGATTCAAGAAGGTCGGCCTCAGCAGGCACTTGGATATACCGTCGCCTACACTGGATTGAAAGGCAAGAGCGTCAGCGATCGAGAAGGCAAGGCCCTATTCGACGTGACCGCACCTGACGGCAAGGTCACGAAGATCGAGCCAGGTCTTTACTATTACAAGGAAGGCGAAGAGGACAAGGCGATGGTCTGGCCTCACATTGATCGGCAACTCAGCCACGATCTCTACTTCTCACTCCACACGCCGATCTTGGAGGCTTGGGAACAGCCGCAATCTTTTCTCCCAGGCGAAACGCGCACGATCGACGACATTAAGGTCACTTTCGAAGGCATGACCACACAGGGTCAGTTGGGCACACCTGGAGCTGCTTTCATCGCGAACATGAAGTTCACGATCAAGGGCAAGACTTACGAAGCGTCGCCCACTTTCAAAATAGGAGAAGAGGGAGACATCCCGATGGTCGGCTCAGAGTATCGAGTCGCACTTCACCGAATCGACGCCGCGACGAAGTCGGCAGAAATCCAGATTTATTTCAATAGACCGATATTCCCAATGGAGGTCTTCTACAAGCCCATGACCGGATTCGTTTGGCTTGGCACGGGTATCTTCACGCTTGGCGGTCTTTTGTCCGCTTTTGCTCGTCGAAGAAGATCACGCCAAGTGAGCGTCGTAGAAGAAGAGGTTGACGAAATAAGT
>JBBRHU010000131.1:0-8404 GCA_038222255.1 Fimbriimonadales bacterium
TCGCCCATACGAACGCGCCTGGGGTGAGAAATGTCAAGCGTTGGCAAGACATCGAAGAACTCCTCGACGCCGGGATTAATGTCTACACGACCGTCAACATCCAGCACCTAGAGAGCACACGAGATGTCGTCGCCCAAATCACCGGAATCTTCGTCAACGAGACCGTGCCCGACAAGCTCTTTGAAACGGCATGTGAGATAGAGCTCATTGACCTTCCCCCCGATGAACTTCATCAACGCATCCGAGATGGC
Source organism: Fimbriimonadales bacterium (assembly GCA_038222255.1). Taxonomy (GTDB): domain Bacteria; phylum Armatimonadota; class Fimbriimonadia; order Fimbriimonadales; family Fimbriimonadaceae; genus Fimbriimonas. Next base: position 252 of record JBBRHU010000131.1, read on the forward strand.
AAGGTCTACATCCCCGAAAAGATCGAACAAGCTCTCGAAGGGTTCTTCAAAAAAGGAAACCTGCTTGCCCTCCGAGAATTGGCACTTCGTCACACCGCCGAGCGTGTTGACGAAGAGCTGCTCAGGGCACGCACGAGCGCCCACGTTACGAATGCATGGCACACAAGAGAGCGCATCCTTGTCTGTGTTGCGCCAAACGCGATGGCACCACGAGTTGTACGCGCAGCGAGAAGGCACGCAACGAGCCTTCATGCCGACCTCCTCGCAGTGAGTGTTGATTCGCTCCGACAAGGTGGGGTTGCTCCGAGGGGTCAGGCTCACCTCAGCGAAGCTCTAAGTCTGGCGGAGCAGCTCGGAGCAAAAGTCGAACGGCTCTCCGGCCACGATATCGTTGCTGAGTTACTCGCCTACGCGCGCGCCGAAAACGTCACCACGATTGTGATGGGCAAGCCTGTGCGTGCTCGCTGGAAAGAGTTGCTCTTTGGATCGGTCGTTGATCACACCGTCAGAGCGAGTGGCGACATCGACATCCTGATCATCACGGGCGAGGAAAAGCACGGCACTGAACTCAAAACGCCAAAGCCCACAAAGGCTCCAAGCTGGCGTGCCGCCCTCGATGTCATCCTCTGGATCGGCGGTGCGACGCTCATCGGTTTCTTCCTCTTCCGTTCGTTCGGTGAGGCGAACATCGCGATGGTCTACCTCTTCGCGACGGTGATTATTGCTGTCCGGCGAGGTCGAATGGAAGCTCTCCTCGCGAGCTTGCTCTCCGTGTTGGTTTTCGACTTCTTCTTCGTTCCTCCGCGATTCAGCTTCGCGATTAACAACATCTCGTACGTGCTGACTTTTATCGTCATGCTCACGGTCTCGATCTTGTTGAGCACGCTGACGACCAGGTTAAAGGCGCAATCCAGATCGGCGACTCGTCGAGAGCGCACAACGTCAGACCTTTACGATTTGAGCAGGCGCCTTGCCGTGACTCGCAAGAAAGAAGAGATGTGTCTCATGGCCGCGGAGAAGGTGAAATCGCTGTTTGGCTACGATGCGGCGGTGCTCGTCTCGGTCGACGAGAGGGTGACTCCCATCACCGAGACGCCATCAAAATTCGAGAAGCTAATGAACGAACAGGCGGTCGCAACTTGGGTTTTCGATCACGGAAAGCCAGCTGGACGCACCACCGAGACCTTCACAGGTTCGCGAGGATTTTATTTACCGATGTGTGGCTCATCCGGGCCAGTCGGGGTGCTCGCGATCGACGCTGTCGACATCGAAGTTCTTGACCCAACCCATCGACACTTGCTCGAAACGATCGCTAACCAGCTTGCAGGCGCTTTGGAACGAGCTAAGTTTGCCAAGGAGTCCCATGAGTCAGCACTCCGAGTGGAAACGGAGCGGATGCGAAGCGATCTGCTTAGTGCAGTGAGCCACGACCTCCGCACTCCTCTCGCCTCGATCTCTGGATCAGCAGGCAGTCTGCTCGTCCAGCCGGAACTTTCAGAGCAAAGCCGAGAGTTAGCTCGGACAATTAGCGATGAAGCAGACCGGATGGCAGGATTGATTCGCAACTTGCTCGACATGACTCGAGTGCAAGGCGTGATCGACCTGAGCCTCGATTGGTACGGCACGGATGAGCTCGTTGCCAACGCAGTCTATAGAACTGCAAAAGAGTTTGCACACCCCGTGAATGTCGTGCTGAAGGATCAGCCGCTTGTTCGCGTCGATGGACCGCTCATCGAGCAGGTGCTAGTCAACGTCCTCGAAAACGCGGCGCGACATGCCGGAAAAGATGTCCACGTGACGATCACAATCAGCAAAAGTGCAAATGCTTCGGCGATCGAAATTCGAGACGATGGCCCCGGTGTTCCACCCGGGCAGGAGAGCAAGGTCTTCGAGCGATTTCAGCGTCACGATAGCACCGGATTCGGGCTTGGGCTCGCAATCTGTAAGGCCGCGATGGAGGCGCATGGCGGTAGTATTTCGGTCAGAAATGGAGAGCCGAGCGGTGCAATCTTCTTGATTCGGCTTCCTGTTCAAGAGGAGCCCGATGCCTGAGCCGATCCAGTTCGTCGTCATCGAAGACGAAGCCGCAATTCGTCGATTTCTCCGCGCAAGTCAAACCGCCGAGGAAGCCGAATGGCACGAAGCTGAAACTGGCGAGGCAGGCATTAAGCTCGTTGCCCAGAAGTCTCCAGACATCGTGCTCCTTGACCTGGGCCTTCCCGATATTGACGGCCTTGAGGTCGTTCGTCGGCTGCGAGAATGGACAGAAGTTCCGATTATCGTGCTTTCCGCGCGTGGCAAAGTGCTCGACAAGGTTCAAGCCCTCGACCTTGGGGCAGACGATTATCTCACGAAACCATTTTCAGTGGCCGAACTCATGGCGAGGGTGCGCGTCTCGTTGCGACATGCAAGAAAGGCAAACCGTGAGGAAGTCAGTTTCAACCACAACGGCCTCTCCGTCGATTTTGCGGCCCGGCTCGTCAAACTTGAAGGGGTCGAGTTACGGCTGACGCAGATCGAATATCGACTCCTGAAGATGCTCGTCCAATATGCGGGTCGAGTCGTCACGCAGAAGCAGTTGCTAGAGAAAGTTTGGGGTAGCGAATTCTGTGATGCAACGCACACGTTACGGGTGCACATGGGCAACCTTCGACAGAAAATTGAGTCCGACCCCGGTCGACCGAAGTTCATTCGGACCGAGACCGGAGTCGGCTATCGATTCATGGTTGACTAGAACGGAAGGTCGGGCTGTCCCCAGGGATTGTAGGTCCGGGCCGGTCCACCGACTACGGGAATGTAGAGATCCGTCAACAGTTGATCGGGCGTCACTTCGGATGCATCGTTCAAGTACAGCTCAAAGCTGATTCCGTCGAGCAGTTGCAGATCAGTGTTAGGCAACCAAGTGTTAAACATCCAATCCCATGCATCGTTAAGCGTCGGATATGGGCCTTGATGGTGCGCAACTGCGTAGGTACCAGCGGGAATTGCACCGGGACGAATCTCGCCCTCGGCCACGATCGCTTGTCTCAAAGTGCAACAAGCGTCGGAGCGGAGTTTGTTGACCGGGACCTCGTTCGGATCATCCCAGTAGATCCCCAAATACTGCGGATTCTGGGTGAAAATGTCGCGGAGTTCCATCCAAGCGACCAGACGATCAAAAGCCTCGTTGATGCCTTCGTACTGCCCAATGTGATGGGCACATGCGATCGGGCAACCGGGAATTTGCAGGACTTCGACGTGCATATGGTTAGGATACGCCCAACCAGAGCGTGTGGTTTAGTCAACGATTGTGTTCGGAGGATAAATCAGCCCTCTCGCCGAGTCAAAACTGTGCAGAGCAGGAATGGAAGGAGAAAGGCTAGGGCGATGCACTCGACGAAACCCAGTCACAAACATCGGAAGTCAGCCAAATAGGATGGACCAGATAAAAATCCCGCCCCACCGTGGACCGAGAACGCAACCAGCAGAATTCCAAGCCGAGATAGTGATGCTTCCGCACTGCGAATTTGGTCAAAGGCACAGTCACGCCCGCAGAAGGCGACAGTTCCTCCGGGAACAACGTCTAGTGATCGTCGAGCCTGCGACAGGACCCAGATCCGGCAGAACCGCTACAACGTTCTCGCCGTGGATAAAGGGAAGCTACAGGAGTCGTTCGACGGGTCCTGTACACACTGTTTGGTGCCGTCAGCCTCGAAGAGGCGAGAATCATTCAGCTAAGGGCGTCAGCCCTGGATACATCGCAGCGATATTCCCTAGCCCCACCGGGGCGTCGATCCAGTAGCAACGATACAACATGACACAACCTCTCGCGTGCCTCGGGTCGCTACGTGCTAGGGAGACGGGATGGGACGAGACGTATCCAGGGGAGCGATGCCGCCCTTGCAGGGCTCCCGATTGGGCTTGGCCCCGCCCCCATGTCGCGAGAATACTACAGTTCAACCGGGAATACCGTGTAGAATTTGTGAAACTAGCGAGGGCACGTCGATCCTGTACTGCCGTTCTATCAAGTCGCGACCCTCGAAGGTTGATTTGTAGTCGCCGAATGGAATGGGGCGACAAGGATCAGCCGGACTGATGCCGCCCCTATAGGGCTACCGAATCGTCCCCGACCTACGTCCAGGGCTCACGCCTTTTGCTGGATGATGGCGCCTCTTCGAGGCTATCTCTCCCGGCTGCTAGCTTAGAGCGACAACAAGATCGCCCTGAACAGCGCGAAACTACGGGAGTCGTTCGACAGACCCAGAACGCTCTGTTTCGTACCGCAAGCCTCGAAGAGGCGACAATCGCTCAGCAAAGGGCGTCAGCCCTGGATACATCACCGCGATATTCCCTAGCCCCAACGGGGCGTCGATCCAGGCTTGGACCCGTCCCCAGGGCTCACGCCCTTTGCTGGGGGATGGCGCCTCTTCGAGGCTCTTCTCCAGGCGGCCAGGTTGGAACCTGCGGGAGTCGTTTCGTGAATGTTTGGCCGGATGGATTTATCCTCGACGTGGCGATCCTGCAGCGAAGTGCCTCAGTCCTGGAATTTCACAACCGGCTCTGGTACGGGAGACAAGAACTGGGCGGGGCTGAACTGGCCACCCCTGTCGCCATTCCCGGCGTGGGTGAGTGAGCTCCAGAACGAGCCGCCCTCTGGATCTACAATTTGCTCCCACAAACGTCGTAACCAATTCGCACATCACGGGGCCCATATCACAATTCTGGTGCAAGATCAAGTCACTTCATCCATAAACGGTATCCTGAAATTGTGACCACCACGTTGTTTATCGCGACGAGCCTTGACGGGTTTATCGCTGGCCCGGATGATGACCTTTCATGGCTCTTCACCGATACCGACTATGGGTTCGACGAGTTCTATGCTTCTGTCGATGCCCTGATCATGGGTCGAGGAACCTATGATGTGGTGTGCAGATTGGGCAAGTGGCCTTACGGCGGCAAGAAGACAGTCGTCGTCACCAGTAAGCAGAACCTAGAAGTCAACACTCCAGACACCACCTGCTTTAATGGTGAACTCTCTGACCTCGCCAAGTTGCTCGAAGAGCAGGGAGCCAAGAACGTTTGGCTTGTCGGTGGTGGTGAGCTTGTCGTTTCCTTCCTCCACGCGAGCCTCATCGACCAGGTCTCGGTCTCGCTTCACCCGGTATTGCTCGGCGAGGGTGTCCGCTTGTTCCCCAAGGTTTTCCCTGAGACGATCCTTGAGTTGATCGACGCTCAGTCGTTCGAAAGTGGCTTGGTTCAGTTGAACTACCGCATCGTTGCCACTGAGTCCGAAGACTCCGAAGCCTGATCTCGGTAAACTCTACGGCACGAATGGCCGAATTCATCCCAAGCATCGGCATGGAAGTCCATGCCGAACTTGCTACGCGCTCCAAAATGTTCTGTCGCTGCCCCGTAGCGTTTGGCGGCGAGCCGAACACTCGGGTCTGCCCCGTCTGCATTGGACTTCCGGGAACTCTCCCCGTCCCCAATAAGGCAGCGATCGAAATGGTCATGCGAACTGCCCTCGCGCTTAACTGCACGATCGCGATGGAGAGCATTTTCCACCGCAAGAACTATTTCTACCCCGACCTCCCCAAGGGCTATCAGGTCAGTCAATACGGCGAGACAAACCCAATCGGCTACAACGGTTTTCTCGAAATTCCCACGAAAGACGGCGGAGTCAAGCGAATTCACATTCGTCGCGTCCACCTGGAAGAAGACACGGGCAAGCTCATGCACCTTCCGAACGGCGGAAGTGGTGTTGACTACAACCGGGCTGGCACCCCCTTGATGGAGATCGTCACCGACTTTCCGCCCGACATCCAAAACGATGATGAGGCCAAGGAGTATCTCGTCCAGCTACGGCAGATCTTGCTCTACCTCGGCGTCTGCGACGGCAAAATGGAGGAGGGATCACTCCGATGCGAACCAAATATTTCTGTTCGCCCCGAAGGATCTGAGAAGTACGGGACGAAGACGGAGCTCAAGAACTTGAACTCTTTCCGAAGCGTCCAGCTCGGTTCAGACTACGAAATTCGGCGACAAGTTGCGGTCTATGAATCGGGCGGTGTTGTGCTCCAAGAGACCCGCGGGTGGAACGAAGTCAAAGAGCAGAGCTATGTGATGCGACTCAAAGAGTCGGAAAACGACTACCGTTACTTCCCGGACCCAGACCTCATCCCGATGTGCTTTAACCAAGCGCAGGTCGACGAAATGCGCGCAGCGTTGCCTGAGCTTCCGCTGGCAAAGAAGCGACGATACATGATCGAGCTGGGGATGGGAGAGTACGACGCGGGCGTATTGACCTCGGACCTCGAACTTACGCGCTACTTCGAAGCGACCGTTGAGGCAGGTGGCGATCCCAAGGCGAGTTGTAACTGGATCACGCAAGAGTTCGCCAGGTTGCTGAACGAAAGCGGCCAGACATTCCACTCCAGCAAGGTCGCTCCAGCGCATATCGTGGAACTCACCGAGCTGATCGCAGCTGGGCAAATTAGCGGCAAGATCGCGAAAGAGGTTTTCGAGGAAGTCTTCTCAACTGGACACATGCCTAAGCGGATTGTCGAGGAGAAAGGCGTCACCCAGGTGAGCGACGAAGGATTTATCCGAGATATCGTTCACAAGGTGATCGCTGAGAACACTGCTGTGGTAGAAAAGTTCAAGAGCGGACAACAGGGCGTGAAAGGCTTCTTTGTCGGCCAAGTGATGAAGCAGAGCCAAGGACGAGCGAACCCGCAAATCGTTCAGAAGCTCGTTGATGATATTCTCGGAGAGCTATGAAAAAGTGTCTTGTTTTTGCTGTGGCAACGATCCTTCTTGCCGGAGGAGCGTTCGCGCAGGAAAAGCAGGACGGCCTGAAAAAAACTAAGCCTCAGCCATTGGGCTCAGGACGTGAGGCCGAGATATGGGATGGATTCAACGATCGCCTCGCTAACCAGGTCGATTCTTGGTTCAAAGACGGCGAGTTCATCAAGGTCATTCAGATCATTAAGCTGCAATATGAGATCTATCCCAAGAGCTATGAGATCGCAACCAACCTTGGCTGGATGCACGAAAACGTAGAGCAGAACCCAGAGGCTCTCACCGTCTATAAGCGGTATCCCGCGGAGAATCCAAGCGATCCTGACAACATGATGCCGCTGGCCCAGTTCTACTTCTTGAAGCGGAAGTATTCCGATGCAGTCCTCGCTCTCGTCCCTGCCGTCGGAAAGAAACCGGGTCAACACCCGAACATGTACCGAATGCTCGCCCGGAGCTACGAGATGTTGAAGAAGTACAAAGAGGCGATCGGAGTTTGGGATTCCTATATCAAACTTGCTCCGACTGATCTTCAAGCCAAAGCCAACCTCGACCGAGTTAAAAAGAAGATGGCGGGCTGAGGGTTGGGCGTCGAATCAATCAATATATATCGAATTCGCTTTCGATGACTCCGAGTAGGCGATCGCTTTCCGAGAAGAAGAACCAGATTTGAGATGGGATCCAGCTATAGCTTCGCGAGTTCAGGTAGCCCATCCCCAGCTTCGCTCCCTTTGGTGCTGACTTCATTTGCTTTCGCGACCAATCTGCGGCAGTGGAAACGGTATCCGGTTTGCCGAGATCAGAGAGTACAGTCCCCATAGAATTGCCAGTTGCAAATCTGGATAGTACGCTCCTGGTCATCGACACGCGGATTTTGAAATGCTCTCCATCAGGCGATCCTCTTTCCCAAGAAGATCGTTCAAACGGGATCTGGTGAACCTTGCCCGAGTGGAGATCGTTTCTCGCCATAAATGCTGGCACGTATGGATTAAGAACCCAAAACAGCCCAGAGAACACCCCAACAATTGCCGCGGGAATGAGGAACGCTCGTAGAAGTCCCTTCAAAGGGCTAAATCGCCTCTGTGGTTTCACTGAGCACGCTCCATTCCTGGCCCGTCCACAAATCGAAGTTGCACTCTGTTAACTTATCATCTATCCTAGAGATTCAACGCAATGAAGCTTGGATTTCTCGCAACCTTTTGTGTCCTCTCGGCGGCAACCGTCGTGGCGTTGCGATGGAATCCTCCCGATCTCGCAAAGGGCAAGACGACGCTCGTTTGGGCTGTCGACAACAACCCCGTGCGACAAGAGCAAGTCGATCTCTTTAATCGACTCAATCCAGATCTCTTCGTCGTTATCGACCCGACGGCGACTGA
>JBBRHU010000132.1:0-8403 GCA_038222255.1 Fimbriimonadales bacterium
CTCAGCGGTGTCGGCAACATCACCGAGTCGGACATCTTGCTTGCGGGCGCAGCGAACGCGATCATCGTCGGCTTTGGCGTCAAGCCAGAGGGCGGAGCGCGGAAGGAAGCGGAGCGACGAAAAGTTGAAATTCGAACCTACACGATCATTTATGAGTTGATCGAGGACATTGAGAAGGCCGTCAAGGGAATGCTCGAGCCGAAGTTCGAAGCCAACCCGCTTGGTACAGTCGAAGTTCGAGTCCGGTTCCAATTCTCGAAGAAGGGCCTTATCGCTGGTTCCTACGTTCAAGAAGGAAAGGTCACCCGAAACGCGCTCGTCAAAGTTCGACGCGGAAAGGAGATCGTTTACGAAGGCAAGATTTCGACCCTCAAGCATCTCAAGGACGATGTCCGCGAAGTCACGATGGGAATGGAATGCGGTCTAACCTTTGACGATTGGACAGATTTCCAAGAAGGTGATATCGTAGAAGCTTACGAAATGGTCCAGGTTAACGCCTAGACTGAGTAGCACTTATGGAAACGCCTCCGCCACAGTTCACCTCGTACCCCCGGTCACAATATCGGCCGTCTGGGGTGAGATTTGAGGCTCTGTCGGAGGCGTTTGCACTGTTCGGGAAGAACTGGAAGCCAATGGTTATCGGAGCCATTCCTGGTTCCCTACTGGTTGGCATCTTTACGATCGCGTCGCTCGTCGTCTACTTCCAGGCCGTTTTCGGTTCTAACGACATTCTCGGTGGACTCGCTCGGCAGTATGCGTTTCTGTTCGTCGTTCAAATCGTAGAGTTTGTTGCAATCGGTGGAATGGTTCACGCAGGACTGAAGGTCGTTCGAGGCGAAGCGATCGAATACACCGACTGCTTCAAGATGAACGGAAAAGCGTTCACAGTCCTCGTCGCCTGCATCCTGATGGCGATCTGCACGGTCGGAGGAATGATGGCTTGCTTCCTGCCGGGGTTACTCCTGAACGGTCTGTTCATGGCTACGATCCCCGCGATCATTGATCAACGAATTGGCCCCATTGCGGGAATGGTCACGAGTTGGGAAGCGACGAAGCCGACGATGTGGGTCGCACTTGTTCTAAGCCTTGTGAACCATATCTTGCTCAGCACAGGTGCTTCGCTCGCAGGACTTGGGTTGGTCGTCTTGCTGCCCATCTTCGCGATGACAATCTGTATCGTCTATCGCGACACCGTGCTCGTCCCACAAGAAACGAGCCACATCACCTTTGGTTAGAGGCCGTCCAGCGCCAAAACAATTTCCCACTCGCTCGCCGTCACGGGCATGATACTGAGGCGTTGGCCTCGTCTGATCACGAACATCTCTTCGAGTCCGGCGGTATCTCGCAATTCCTGTAGGGCGACCACCCGCGCAAATTTTCGGACAAACTCCACATCTCGGGCGAGCCAGCGTGGGTTTTGTTCTGGACTTTTCGGGTCGTAATACTCGCTCGTTGGATCAAATTGCGTCGGGTCGGGATATGGCTCTCCCACGATTCTCATCACGCCAACAATCCCTGACGGGACGGCATTTGAATGGTGAAAGAAGGCCAAGTCTCCTGGCTTCATCGAGTCCCGCATGAAGTTCCTCACCGTGTAGTTCCGACAGCCTTCCCACATCGAAGGCTTCCCCGCACGCTGCAGGTCATCGATGCTGTAGACATCTGGTTCCGACTTCATCAGCCAGTAGTTCATTGGATCAATTATGGCCAGAATGCAAGGCGCAAAAAAGGCGACCACGCAGAAGCCATGGCCGCCGATTACGAACCTAGATGACCGCAGTGTCGCGCATCTCGAGTGTGAGATTGCCCGTGACTGTGCTGACATCAATCGCTCCAGAACCGTCTCCAAGGCGACCGGAGATTCGCTCTTCAGACCTGAGAGAATCTTCGAGTTCGAGGCTACATTTGACGCTTCCCTTGATCGTAGACAAGCTCACTCTGCTTTCACAGCCGTCAGGAACACCCACGAGCACGTTTCCGTTGACCGTTCTGACGTTGAGACTGCCCGTTACGGGCTCATTGATGTCGAGATCAATTTCACCGGCGACGGTTTCATAGGACAAGACCTTGCCGTGCGAATTTCGAACCTTGATCGAGCCTGTGTTCGACCGAACATTCTGCGTCCCTGTAACCGAGCGGAAGAACACGTTGCCGGACTTGTTTTCTGCAACAAGAGATGGCGTTTGCGAGTCCTCGACCGATAAGTCGCCCGTTTGAGTTCGAGCTTCGATCGGACCGTTCAGTCCACGGAGCTTGATGTCGCCGGTTTGGCTAAACACTCGGCAACCTGCTTGAGTGTCGAGAACGCTGATGTCACCCGATTCCGTGCGGATATCGAGTGATGCTGATCCTGGAAGTTGAATTTCGATATCAACATGCAGTCCCATCATGTCTGGCTGGCGAATGACAACCGATGCCTCACCTTCTTCGACAATCAGCGTGTATCCGTCGGCCTTTTCCTTAGCGTCATCAAGGTTCGCCCCTTTGATCTTTGCCACGGCCGAGATGCTGCCTACGTCAAATCCGCCGACCACTTTCACTGAACCGACTGGGTTTTCGATTTTCACCGTCTTACCTGATTGGAACTTGAGCGGAAGCGTGACCTCACGAGTCTCGGTGCTGTTAAGCCACCCGAGGTTTACCTTGCCTTTTCCGATGTCGTGAATGCCGCTCTTGAGTGCATCCAGTCCCTTCTTGGCTGATGTGCGAGCTTGCTTGCTGACCTCACCCCAGTTGACGGAGTCCATGCCTTCTTTTGTCAGCTTTTCAATATTTTCAACAAAGTGCTTGAACGGATCCTTGTTGTGTCCCGGAGGCGGTGGTGGAACTGAGTCTTCATCATGAATCGGCTCTTCTTCTGCCCTACCCTCACTCACGTAGAATGCATCGATCAAGTCGGCTGCATCCTCTGGGCTAAGTCGCCCTTCTCCAACCAACTTACAAATTCTTCTGATTTCGTCTTTCACGCTCGAACTCCCAATTTTGCCTTTGCTTCCTCGCCAGTGATCTCGCCCTTCTCAAGCTGGTCCAAGATTTTTCGCTTCTTGTCCGTTTGCTTGTCCTTCTTGCCTTGGTCTTCCTTCGAAGGTGCGAATTCGAGTGCGTCTAGCAGGGTGTCAAGCCGAGCCCTCGCGGTTGGATAGCTGATCCCAAGCTCCTTTTCTACGCTATTCAGCATTCCTCGACACTTTAGGAAGGTCTCGAGAAAACGCTGCTGGTCCTCGTCGAGACGTGCATAGCCAGGAACGGCGAATTTGCCGCGAATGGTGATGCCGCTCTCCTCGGACGTCAGTTCGCTGATATACAGTGGCCCGCCAGTGACGGGATCCTTGAAAGGAATGCGATGAAGCTTGGGCTTGCTCATATGCTTATCTTTACGGATTCTCAAGCATTTTGGGTTGAGAACTTTATTGATTTTGACATCTGTTTTGACTTTTTAAAGGCAAACCGTGTTCGGAGTGAAGAAAAAGTCAAGACTTTCGGCCCGAGCTATTCTCGGTAAACTCTACGAATGAGCTCGTCCGTTGCCAATTTGAAATCTCGGCTCGCTGATATTAACGCCCTTAACTCCGCAATCGCGATGATGGATTGGGATCAGCAAACCTTCATGCCCCGCGGTGGAGCAGCTGCAAGAGCGGAGCACCTCGGCTGCCTGAGTCGCATGTCGCACGAACTCTTCGTGGCAGACACGACACGCACCGAGCTCGAAAAGGCAAAGGCTGAAGCAGAGGGCGACGACGCGATCCTTTTGCGCGTCGTTGGACGCCAGCTGGATCTAAGCACCAAGTTGCCGACTGCCCTCGTTGCCGAAAAAAGCAGACTCGCAGCGATCGCACACGAAGATTGGGTGAAGGCGCGCGCAAACAATGACTTTAAGGGTTTCCAGAGCACGCTTGAGCGCATGTTTGAAATCGCTCGCGAAGAGGCTGGCTACCTTGGCTACACCGATCATATCTACGATGCGCTCCTCGACCAATACGAAGAAGGCGCGACCGCCGCAGATTGCCGAGCGATGTTCGACGTTCTGAAAGCGAAGCAAGTCCCCCTCGTTAAGGCAATCTCCGAACAACCTCAGCCCGACGACTCCTTCCTCTATGGAGAGTGGGATACCGCTACCCAAAAGGCATTCACTGAGAGGATTGTAAAGGCGGTCGGTTTTGATTTTGAAAGAGGTCGGCAAGACACGGCTCCTCATCCGTTCTGCACAGGTTGGTCGGTTGGCGATATCCGACTTACGACCCGCTATAAGCCATATCTTGGAAGTGCAATCTTCGGATCGCTCCACGAGGCAGGACATGGGATGTACGAGCAAGGCACTCCGGCAGCATGGGATCGAACCTTCCTTGCCGGTGGAACCTCGCTCGGCGTCCATGAGAGTCAGTCGAGGTTCTGGGAGAACATCGTGGGGCGAAGTCAGGAGTTCTGGAGCGTTTTCTACGGCGACCTGCAAACATCGTTCCCGGCACTTGCTTCGGTCGACCTTCAGACTTTTTACAAGGGTGTCAATCGCATCCAGCCTTCGCTCATCAGAGTGGAAGCTGACGAGCTTACTTACAACCTTCACGTGCTCGTTCGATTTGAGATCGAGTGCGAGGTTCTCACGGGTGCCCTTGCCATCAAGGACATGCCTGACGCTTGGAACGCAAAGTACGAGAGCTACCTTGGCGTGACTCCCGAGACGGACAGCGTTGGATGCCTCCAGGATGTCCACTGGTCAATGGGTTCCATTGGCTACTTCCCCACCTATTCGATGGGCAACCTCTTGAGCTACCAGTTCTGGGCGAAGCTCCAGTCGGAAATCCCCAACGCATTGCACTTGATTTCTAGCGGCGACTTTGTGCCGATCCTGAGTTGGCTGCAAACGAACATCTACTCGAAGGGCAAGAGCCTCCCACCGAAGCAGCTTGTCCAGCAGGTCACCGGCAAGGCAATGGCTGCCGACGACTACGTGGCAGGTCTCAACGCCAAATACTCCGCCCTCTACAACCTATGAACTCCTACGCTCGTGTTCTCCGCCACTACCTTGATCTAAAGTCGATCAAGGCTTCTCTGTCCCTGATGGGCTGGGATCAACAGGTGCTTATGCCCGCTGGCGGAGCGAATGCACGGGCGGAACATATGGCTCTCCTGACTCGACTTCACTACGAGATTTTGACCGGTGACGAGCTCGGCACCGACCTCGACAAGGCCACGCGAGAAGTCGAGCCAGGAACAATTGAAACGCTCCAGCTTCGCGAACTATCGAAGGAAAGAGGCGAGCTTATGCGCCTGCCGAGTGCTCTCGTCCAGCGAAAGTCGCGAGTGACTGCCGCTGCCTACGAAGTTTGGCGGACAGCCAAGCCGTCGAACAATTTTGCGATGCTCGTCCCTTATCTCGCGGAGATCTACGAGATTGTTCGGGAGGAATCAAGCTGTCTTGATCCAAATGCCAAACATCCTTACGACCCACTGATCGACCTGTACGAAGAGGGCGCGAAGACTTCGACCGCAGAAGAAATGTTCGGTGCGATCAAAGAGCCAATCATCAATCTGGTTCGCGAGATCCGCGAGCACGGGTCGGCAATTGATGACACCCCTCTCACCAGAGATTGGGATCAAAATGCGCTTAGAAACTTCGCGCAAGAAGCTGCCGCGAAGATCGGATTTGATTTCGACCGTGGGAACCTTAGCCTCTGCCGAAACGCGTTCTGTACCTCGCTCAGTCAGGCAGACATCCGGATGACCACTCGCCCGAGCGACCACTTCAAGGGCGTCATCTCATCCTCGTTTCACGAAATGGGGCATGCGCTTTACGAGCAGAACATCGACCCCGCATACGAGTTCACACCGCTTGCCGGGGGAACGAGCCTGGCGGTGCACGAGAGCCAGTCTCGGCTATGGGAGAACATCATCGGTAGGTCACTCCCCTTCTGGCAGTGCCTCACTCCGATGTTGCACAAGCACTATCCCGCCCTGGCGGAGTTCGACGACAACTCAATCTTCCGCATGCTCGCAAATGTCAACCCGATCTTCGTGCGCGTTGGCGCTGATGAGTTGACTTATAACCTTCACATCTTGGTCCGCTTTGAACTGGAAGTCGCCTTGCTCACAAAGCAAATCGAGATCAACGATCTGCCGGAAGCCTGGAATCAAAAGTACGCCGACTACCTTGGGATTCGCCCATCCACGGACACAGACGGATGCCTTCAAGACGTCCACTGGACGCGTGGATCGATCGGTTATTTCCCGACCTACTCGATGGGCAACTTGATCGGAGCACAAATTTGGAAGTGCCTCCAAAGAGATCTAGTTGACACGGATAGCCTCGTCGCGGCTGGAGATTTTGGGCCGATTCTTGGCTGGCTGAAGGAAAACATTTACCAGCACGGAAAGAGATTCAGCCCCACCGAACTCGTAACGCGTGTCACTGGTCGCCCGATGGAGGCCACCGATTGGCTCCAATACGCGACCACAAAGTATCGCGCCTTGTATGGCCTTTAGGGAGGCAAGCAACCTCAAAGGCTCAGGGGAGCTTTACCCCAAGCCGGTACACTGAAAGGATGTTCCTAGATGAAGCTGTGGTGGAATTTTCCTCCGGGAAGGGCGGCTCCGGCTCCGTCAGCTTTCATCGAGAGAAGCACGTCCCACGAGGCGGCCCTAACGGTGCCGATGGTGGTCGTGGTGGCGATGTAACCCTCATTGCAGACCGAGGCAAGCGTACATTGTACGACTTCAAGCTCATTGATCACTACGAAGCGGCGAACGGCGAGCATGCGACTGGCAACAAGCGAGGAAAGGATGGCAAAGGCATTTTGCTTAAGCTGCCCGTCGGCACCCAGGTGATGAACGCGGCGACCGGCGAACTAGTGATTGACCTTAAGATCCACGGTCAAAAGCACAGGCTTTGTAAAGGCGGCCGCGGTGGATTTGGTAACCAACACTACACCAACTCCGTTCGGCAGGCTCCTAATTTTGCGCAGAAAGGCGAGCCGACTGAGAAACAAGTCGTCAAGCTTTCGCTCAAGCTCATTGCCGACGTAGGCCTCGTCGGACTGCCAAACGCGGGTAAGAGCACATTGATTTCGGCAATCAGCCGGGCACGCCCGAAGATCGCGGATTACCCCTTCACCACGATTGTGCCGAACCTCGGAGTTGTTAATTTCCGGGACTACTCGTTTGTTGTTGCCGACATGCCGGGACTGATCGAGGGCGCACACCGTGGCGTTGGTCTCGGCCACCAGTTTTTGAAGCACGTGGAAAGGAACAGAGTTCTGATCCACGTCATCGACTGTTTCCCTGAAGATGAAAGCGATCCTCTGGTGAATTACCACAAGATTGAGCGGGAACTTGAGCTCTACTCAACGGAGATCTTCGAGCGTCCGCGCCTCATCGCTCTGAACAAAATGGACATCGTTCCTGCCGGAGATTTTGCGGAACTCAGGGAGAAATTCATTAATGTTGGACCTCCAGTTTTTGCGATCTCGGCCGCAAGCGGGCAGGGCCTTGAGCCTCTCTTGTTCGAAATCGTGACACTCTTGGAGCAACTCCCAGAACTTGAGGACTCGCCGGTGCTGTCTCTTTCTACAGAAGAAAACATGCCCGAAGGGTTCACCGTGGAACTTCTTGACGACGGTGGCTTCTTGGTCCTCGGCGCTCGGTTGGAGAAGATTGTTGCAATGACCGACCTCGAAAATGATGAAGCGATTGGTCACCTGCAGAGTAGGCTAGAGCGGATCGGTGTGATTGATAAGCTCCGAGAGCTGGGAGCAGGTGAAGGCGACGAAGTCACGATTGGCGACATGACCTTCTCCTTTATTGACGAATGATTAAGATTGGAATCCTCGGGGGCACCTTTGATCCGCCCCACCTTGGCCACCTTCGCCTTGCCGAAGCCGCCCTCACTCAGCTCGAACTTGACGAGGTGCTGTTTGTTCCTGCCAATCGGAACCCCTTGAAGGAGGGCCAGAAGATCACGCCGGCCAAGCATCGACTCCAGATGGTCGAGTGCCTAGCGTCTGCAAATCCGCACTTCACGTGGAGTGACCTTGAGATGAGTCGAGGTGGATCGAGCTTTGCCGTGGACACCATTTCCGAACTGCAGTTTGTGCGCCCCGGCGAATACTGGTTCTTGATGGGTGCCGATTCTTTAAAGTCTTTCCCAGAATGGAAGCAGCCGCAGCGAATCCTTCGGATGTGCCGGCTTGGCGTTGCCATTCGACCACCCTACTCCGAAGCCATGCTTCGCGACCGAATTCCTCAAGAAATCCTTGAAAAAACGGATTTCATCTCCATGGACCCCATTGACCTCAGTTCGACCGATCTACGCTTCAGACTCGAAAACGGTAAGAATGTAGGTGAGGCCATCCCGCCCGTAGTCAGCGACTACATCCGGAGCAACAAGCTCTACAGACTCTGAATGAATAC
>JBBRHU010000133.1:0-8333 GCA_038222255.1 Fimbriimonadales bacterium
CGACTGCCCGTTCCTCACACCAGAACCCCATCGCGGTAAGCAGAATGAACCAGCCTACGTTGAGTTTGTGAACGCTCAGCTCGCCGAATTGTGGAACGTATCAGAGCGAGAAGCTGATCAGTTGACGACCGAGAATGCCCGCCGGTTCTTCAGATTCCCCAAGTGAACCGAGCTAATCGGAACATCGTTAGTTTGGCTCGCTCTCAGCGCATCCCCTTTGGCGAGCGGTCAAGAATGATCTGCAACTGAATCGGCTCCGGCTACGTCCCTACACTTGTGCTCATTGCAGAAAACCTTGTGAGGCGATATGGCTCATTCACAGCAGTCGATGACGTTAGCTTCAATGTTGGTCGAGGAACCTGCTTTGGGTTGCTCGGACCGAATGGCGCAGGTAAGACGAGCACGATTGGAATGCTTGCTGGGCTCGTCACTCCGAACAGTGGTCGGGTTCTCTTGGAGGGGAAACAACTCTTGCCCGCCGCCTACGATGTCAAACGCCAGGTAGGTTTCGTGCCCCAGGAAATCGCTCTTTACGACGAACTCTCCGCACAGGCAAACTTGGAGTTTTTTGCCGGGATGTACGGGCTGGATGGCCAAGTTGCCACATCCAACATCGCCCGGGTTTTGGAGATTGTTGGCCTTGCTGACCGAAAAAAAGAACCCGTCCGAAACTATTCGGGGGGCATGAAGAGACGGCTGAATATTGCTGCAGGGCTTGTCCATCAGCCAAAGGTTTTGATTCTCGATGAACCCACGGTTGGGGTCGATCCCCAGAGTCGCAACGCGATTTTCGACGCACTTGAGGCACTTCAATCGGAAGGAATCACTCTTCTCTACACGACTCACTACATGGAGGAGGTCGAGCGACTCTGCGATCAGATCGCGATTATGGACGCCGGAAAAATCGTAGCCGAAGGCACAAAGGATTCGCTTTATCGGTTGCTTCCCGCCAAGAATTCTTTCGCGCTACAGTTTGCGTCTCCCGAATCCGCAACCCTTTTCGCTGACCACGCCAAATCGAACGGCCTCAACGTGAGGGTGAGCGAATCGGAGCTCGAAACAGACACCGAAGACCTCGCCGCAACCTTGCAGGTGGTCGCCGAGATCGGAAAGAAGATCCCATTCGAATCCATGAACACCCACAGAGTCACCCTAGAGCAAGTCTTTTTGCATCTGACCGGGAAGTCACTCCGAGATTGATATGAGAGCATTCATCGAACTTGTTCGTAAGGACATCCGGATGT
The DNA here is from genome assembly GCA_038222255.1 of Fimbriimonadales bacterium. Classification (GTDB taxonomy): domain Bacteria; phylum Armatimonadota; class Fimbriimonadia; order Fimbriimonadales; family Fimbriimonadaceae; genus Fimbriimonas. The sequence continues at coordinate 1,245 of JBBRHU010000133.1, forward strand.
TCCTGGCAGACAGGAGCGCAGCAATTATTGCGATCGCTGTTCCGGTAGGAATCGCAAGCTTTCTCACGATGGTGATGGGCGGCTCATCGGGTTCGCAGGAATTCAAACCGATTGGCGTCGTGGCCGTCATCGAGGATGACTCAGCGGTCACGAAGACCTTCTTGAAGAAGCTCGACAACGACAAGCACTTGCGTGTCGAATTCAAGACGAAGGCCGAAGCCGAGGAACTTGCACGGAAGGGAAAGACTCCGCTCGCGTTCATCATTCACAAGGGTTTCGGCGACGAGGCTCTGAAGGCCCTGAAACACGAAGCCGCGCGCCCTGCGGTCCGAACTCTGACAGACCCATCCCAGAGGCTCGCCGTCATGGCCAGCCAAGGCTACATCGTAAAGGCGATCGCTGGCGGCATCTTCGACACTGCATCTGGAGAGTCGCACGACATGTCTCCCTCTGGTGCGGAGAGCACCTTGCCGTTTACGATGGAACAGGAGGCACAGGAAAAGGACACCGACCAAGAGGTGCAAGCTAGTCGAGCCCACATCTTCGCCGGAATGGCCGTGCAGGGGGTGCTCTTTTACGCGATCAACGTGGCGATGTCGCTGATTCGAGACCGCCGGTTAGGGATCTGGAAACGACTCCGCGCCGCACCGGTTTCGATTACGACAATTCTCGCGGGGAGAGTTGCGAGCGGAACCATCATTGGAGTCGCTACGCTCTTCATGATCTTCCTTTTCGGATTTCTCGTGATGGGGTTGCGCATCAACGGAAGCATCGCGGGATTCGTGACGCAATGCGTCGCCTGTTCTGTACTTGCTGCCTCCTTTGGCCTCTTCGTCGCATCGATCGGAAAGACGGAAGAGCAAAGCAGAGGCCTGAGCGTCTTCGTTGTACTGATGCTATCCATGCTCGGCGGAGCCTGGTTCCCCTCGTTTCTTATGCCTGATTGGATGCAATCGGTGACCCTATTTGTCCCAAGCCGGTGGGCCGTAGACGGTCTCGACTCAGCTCTTTGGAGACAGGGCACGCTCATGGAGGTCCTCCGGTTTAGCGGAGTCACCCTTCTCTTTGCGATAGCGTTCGCGTTCCTGGCGGATCGGAGGATCAAAGCGACCGAGGCGAAGTAGCCGCCACTTGTCTTAACAGACACAGAAGTCGTTAAACTGTTAGCAATGATGCAAAGTCGCTGGACACTGCTTGCCCTTTGTGGGTTGACCCTTGCTGCCACTACCGCCAACGCCCAAACTCCTCGCCCCGAAGACCCTCGTGCGAATGAGACCAAGGCTCAGCGAGACGTTCGAATGAAGTGGTGGCGAGAGGCCCGTTTTGGAATGTTCATCCACTGGGGCGTGTACTCCGTTCCTGCTGGTGTCTACGACGGCAAGAACATTGGTGGCATCGGAGAGTGGATCATGCGATCTGCGAACATTCCTGTGCAGGTCTACCAAGATTACGCGAAGCAATTCAACCCGGTGAAGTTCAATGCCGATGAATGGGTGAGCTACGCCAAGGCTGCAGGCATGAAGTACATCGTCATGACTGCAAAGCACCACGACGGCTTCTGCATGTATCCCACCGCTGTTGACGACTGGAACATCACTGGACGATCTGAATTCAAGCGAGACCCGGTCGGAGAGATGTCGGCAGCTTGCAAGAAGGCTGGCATCAAGTTCGGCGTTTATTACAGCCAGAACCTTGACTGGAACCATCCCGGTGGTGGAACTGCAGGCAAGATGTGGGATGATCGCCAGAAGGGCGACTTTCACGAATATGTTCGCAAAGTGTCCGCTCCGCAAGTCAACGAGTTGCTCACCCGATATAACCCTGCTGTGCTTTGGTGGGACATCAACGGACCTTTCACTCCCGAAGAAGTCCGACTCCTGACCGCCTCCTTCCCCAAGGTTCCGGGCTTGATCTCGAACAACCGACTCGGCGGCGGCATCCCTGGCGATACTGAGACTCCCGAGCAGTTCATCCCTGCCACCGGATTCAAAGATCGAGACTGGGAAACTTGTATGACCATCAACGACACCTGGGGCTACAAGAGCACGGATCACAACTTCAAGACGACCTCCCTACTTCTTCGCAACCTCATCGATATCGCCTCGAAGGGAGGCAATTACCTTCTGAACGTCGGCCCAGATTCGCTTGGCGTTATTCCCGGCCCCGAGGTCCAACGACTGAAGGAGATGGGCCAATGGCTAAACAAGAACGGCAAGAGTGTTTACGGCAGTTCTTCGAGCCCATACAAGCGACTTCCATTCAATGGCAGAGCGACTGTGAACGGCAATCACCTGTACCTCAACATTTTTGAGTGGCCCGCCGCAGGTCTAGAAGTCCCCGGACTCCAGAACCGCGTGATGGGAGCACAGGCGGTCGATGGTGGCCAGAAACTTCAGGTCTCTCGACTGGCGAACGGATCTTACAAAATCTCGAAACCTGCGAAGATGAACGACATCTCGACGGCAATCATGTTGACCCTCGACGGCGCACCACGAGTCGTCGAGCCAGAAGTATTGATCAACGCAGGTAAGGACGGGGCGTTCCAACTTATCGCCGAAGACGCGGTTGTTGTAGGAAGTCAACTGAAAGCTGAGGGCGGTCGAAAAGGCAATCTCGGCTGGTGGATGTCGGCGAGTGACCACCCGATGTGGAATCTATCGAGCTCGGCGGGTGGCAAGTTTGCTGTTTCACTTGAAGTCGCATGCGAACCAGGAACGGGTGGAAGCACCTTCGACCTGTTCGTCAACGGCAAGAAATCGGGCGTCGGAGGAACTGTTGAAGAAACGAAGTCTTGGAACGACTACAAGGTTGTAAAGCTTGACGGGGTGCTCCAACTGACCGGCGGGAAAAACACCATCGACCTGCGGATCTCAAAGAAACCAGGGTTCGCGGTGATGAATCTCCGCAGAGTCATCCTTACCGGCGCTCCAAACTAATCCAGCCTCGCGCTCGCGTAACCCCGCCGATTTGTGTATCGGCGGGGTGATTTGGGCTCATTTTGAGTCCTGCAACTAAAAATGGCACTTTACGGTAGCCCCAAGTCGTAACGGTTAGGCGTATCCTTAGCACTCCGAGCTGGACAGCCATGGCAACCGCACCACCCACAAAGAATCCGGAGACCGGGAATCGCGCGCTGATGCACGCGGCGATTATCATCATCGTTGGAGTTTTTGCGACAACCCTTGCTCAACCGCAAGTGCTTGGCAAGCTCCCCCTCCAAAACCTTCTCAAGAATGAGCTGCACGTCGACAAAGCGGCGAACGCAAGGTTTTTCTTTCTTGCCGGTCTGGCTTGGTATTTCAAGCCTTTTGCAGGAATCTTGACCGATGCCTTCCCGCTTCTCGGAACTCGACGTTTTCACTACATCCTTGTAAGCTCGATCCTAGCCGTCATCGGCTGGTTCTGCCTTCCATTCGCCCCGCATCACTACGCTACGCTGCTGTATCTCTGCATTGGCATCAACGTTTTCATGGTGATCGCGAGCACCGTCGTTGGCGGCTACATGGTTGAGACCGCACAAGCCACGGGCGGATCGGGGCGACTGACCGCAGTTCGACAACTCGTTCAACAGTTTGCTGGTGTCATCCAGGGGCCAGCCGCCGGCAGATTAGCCGCAGTGCAGATCGGCATTACGGGCATGGTCTGTGGCGGAATCATGTTCCTCCTCGTTCCCGCGACAATTTTCTTCTTGCATGAGCAGCGGAAGAAGACGGAAACATCCGAAGTCCTGGCGAATGCGGGCAGGCAGCTCAAGAATATTGGCACCGCGAAGACAATGTGGGCGGCGGCTGGACTGATGGCCCTCTTCTATCTTGCTCCGGGGATTTCGACCGCGCTGTTCTATCAACAACAGGACGTTTTGAAGATGTCTACAGACCAGCAAGGCATGCTCGGCCTGTATAGCAGCCTCGCAGGAATTGCCGCCGCGCTGATCTACGGCGTCGTGTGCCGGAAGTACAACCTGAAGGCACTTCTTGTGTGCGGAATTGTCGCGGGCACCTTGGCTAATCTTGGATACCTGTTCTATTCATCGCAATCCAACGCGATCATCGTCGAAACAGTGAACGGCTTCGGCTACACGCTCGCCGAACTTGTTTTGATGGACCTCGCCGTACGCGCCACTCCGAAAGGAAATGAGGGGCTGGGCTTCTCGCTGATGATGAGCGTACGAAACCTCGCGCTCTTTGGCACCGACGCACTTGGGGCCGCGATGATGGAGAAGTACCACTTGTCGCTGTCGACCATGGTTCTCTGCAACGCAGCGACAACCGCCCTCGCGATTCCACTTGTGTTCCTGCTGCCAAAGGCCATTTTAGCCCGGAAGGATTCAGAACCCGTGGTAGACACCACCACCGCTGAACCAGCGTAGTAACCATAACCCCCTAGGCCAAGTCATTGGCATAGGGGGTTGTCATCAGCAACAATCGCGAGCTCGAAGCCGACCTTGTCACGCTCAGCTTTCTGCACTCGGGGGGCATCTCTTTCGCGGCAATGACACCGTTCTCCTACACTATCGAACGAAACCGGTTCTTGATTTAAGTATTTTCTGATCGATCTCGATGCGGTCTGATATTCAATAGAACGGGTAGGCAAACATACCTAAAAGAGGTTCGGGATGGTGCAGCTTCGTTCGTGGTCGTCGTCTCAAAATTTGCGTAACCATGAGGATTGATGCGGACAGCACCATCACTACGCGGCAGCCCCAAGGAACAGAGTGGAAGAAACGTCATCAAACGTCGTCAAAGTTTTGGTCATCGAGGATGACATTGCGAGTCGCAGACTGCTTCATGCAGCATTTGAAAAAAGCGAATTCAGAATGTTGGAGGCCGAAAGTGCATCCGCAGGGATCGATATCATCGCCAAGAAGAAGCCCGATATTGTGTTGCTTGACTTGGGATTGCCAGACGGCGACGGTGTTCAAGTTGTGAGAACCGTTCGAGGTTGGTCTCAAGTTCCAATTGTCGTCGTGTCTGGCGAAGGCGATGAAGATCGAAAAGTAGAGGCGTTTGAAGCCGGCGCGGATGATTACGTCACCAAGCCCTATGGCATTGCGGAACTCTTTGCTCGTATACGTGTTGCCTTGCGACACTCGTTGCTGGCAGGCGCTGTCACGACCGACGCTATCTTTGAATCGGGTCACCTTCGAGTTGATCGAGCCGCCCGCGAAGTCTATATTCGGGGAGAGCGTATCCGGCTGACGCCGCTCGAATTCAAGCTCTTGCTAACACTTGTGAAATACGCCGGCAGAGTCGTGACCCAGCGTCAGATCCTTGCCGAAGTGTGGGGTGAAGAGTACACGGAGGATGCGCAATATCTACGAGTGTACATGGGATACCTTCGCAAAAAGATTGAGGAGAATCCCGAACGGCCTACAATGCTCCTCACCGAACCGCGCGTCGGCTATCGATTAGCGGTCTGAATTTCTTATAGAATTCTGATGGACAAGCTGGATCACTTTCTGCGATCATATCGTCAAATCTTGAAGTTTCACTCCTTGGAGGTCGAGTCTAATGAAAGAATCATTCGAAGCATTTTACGAAGCACACTATCGGCGCTCACTCCGTTTTGCCCTGAAATTGACCCGCAACCAAGATGATGCAGCAGATCTAGCGCAAGAGGCATTTTTGCGTGCTCTCCAGGCATTTGAGAACCGGGACCAAAGTCGCTCGGCCGAGTCGTGGATGATGCACATCATCTACAACCTCTTCTTGGACCATTGTCGCCAAAGAAAGTTGCGACCGATCACAATTTCAGCGACGGACCTCTTGCAGTCTCATCCTGGTTTCGAAGCTCCCGCAGGGGGACCATCACCTGAAGAAACTCTCATTGAGAAAACCCTAAGCGAACCGATGAGCCAGGCAATGGGCAAACTAGCTCCAGCAGATCGAGTTCTGATCCTTCTCGCTTTAAGCGGCGAATCCCTCAAGACTTTGGCAGACGCAATTGGGTGCACTGTAACCAAACTCAACGCACGCTTGCAAAGAGCATACGTGTCGTTGAAGCGTCAATTGCTTGCGATCGATAGCAGATATGCCTCGCTCGGAAATCCTCTGCTGATGCAGAAAAATCTTATCTAATTCTTCTGCATCTCAACGGAGTTTTTGCAGAAGTCTGATGCCCCAAACCGTATCATTGCATTGAGTACCCCGCTCGAAAGCTAACGCGCCGGCATCGTCGCCGGCGCCTAGCATCGATTTCTGGGCAGGAAAGGGATCACCGAACAAGTTATGGCGACTGCAGGTGCAGATCCGTCTCGACTTTTTGACTACTACAAGGTGTGGCCCGTCTCTGCTTCCACTTCCATTTCGGCAGGTTGTCCCGCGACTCCGACGAAAGTAGTTCCATGCACGTCGAGCCATTCAAGCATCGTTTTGATGCTTCCAGTTGCGAGGGCAGTGCAGGTGTCTGCAGCCCCTTAGTACAAGTTCACCGAGTCGCCATCGTCACGAATGGTGTATCCACAGGGAAACACGACATTGCAGACATTCCCTTGGAGTTCGTAGGGAGCTTCTGGACCGAACATCCAGGAGTCACCGCGTAGGGTGCTGCACGCGATCAAAGAGAGCCAATCCTAGGCGGTAGTTCGACCCCGCAGCGTTTTGTCGTCCACCGTGGTAGATCATCAGCCAGCCTCGTTCGGTCAGAATCAGAGGGCAGCAGAGCCCGATCTTGCGGGCGTCCCACCAACCTCCGCGACGTGCAGGCAGGATCATCTTGTGTCGCCCCCAGTTCTTGAGATCGGGTGAATACGAGACCCAGATGTTTGCGGAACTGGCGCTTACGGGACGGCGAATTAACGCGAAGTCTTCTCCAAATTTGCGGGGTAGCAGCGCTGCATCTTTGTCGTCTGGTTGCATCACCATGCCTAGTCGCTCGAAGGTCTTAAAATCTTCCGTGAGCGCAATGGCAACCCCTGGTCCACCCCGGGAAAAAGCCGTGTACGCGACTACATATTTCTCGAGTTCGGCAACGAACGTGATTCTAGGATCCTCGACGCCCCACAATTCTTCGGGATGATTCTCCGGATCGGCTCCAAAGGTTGGGCTTTCGTCGACTACTCACCCGTCAATTCCGTTTGAAGAGCGGACT
>JBBRHU010000134.1:0-8276 GCA_038222255.1 Fimbriimonadales bacterium
CAGGCTTACCTCGACCCGACGGTTGACACGAACTTCTTTGCTGAGATTGACATTGCTCGAAAAGCAACCGTGTACTGGAACAACCCAGCCGGTAACTACAAGGCGGTTGGCACAGTCGTTGTCTCCAACTTCTAAGTAGAAAACCCAAACCCCTCTCATGGCCTCCCCAGTTTCCCCTGGGGAGGTTTCTTTGCGTTAAATGAGCCAAAAATGCGACCCCCGTAAAGCTCTTGGGTTTAGGTGGTCGCTGGAGAATTGGCACGCAGTGTGGACATACATTGTTCAACCACCTGCGGTCGAGACCAAAGGAAGAACAGAGAATCGAAGCACAGCAATGGGATCCAAACCAGCCCCCAGAGCCATCGAGACTCAAAAGAACCGGAGAAACAAAATGAACATCAATCGAATCGCAACCACCGCTCTCGTCGCTCTCACCGCTTTTTCAGCAATGGCTCAGTCTGCAGCTCCTAGCACCCCAGTCGGTCCTAGCGGCGAAGCTTACTGGTTCGGCCCTGGACCTGCAAACCACGCAGTCATCTACAACTCAAAGTCAATGACTCTCGGAGACCGAGCATGGTTCGAGTGGGACAGCGCATTCGGCTTCACTCAGTACGGCAATGTAGCTTCGGCCAGCGGCAACACCAACACCTTCCAGGTTTCAGTCAACGCTCCGACCTTCATCACCGTCAAGCCATACGTATACGTTGATGGATACTTCGGTATCGCCGCATCGGTTCAAGGCTGGGGCACCACGGCCAACCTCGACCTCGGCTTCAGCCGGTTCTACATCCTCCACAACGCTCCGGTATTCGTTCGAATGTACGCAAACAACGCATTCCTCGATCCAGGCCAAGCAATCGGTGCCTACGGTTTCAACCGAATCGACATGACCTACACGGCAACGGTTCGACCTCGACTCCAGTCTGGCTTCATCGGTCCGGTGGTTCGCAGCTTCAACTTCGGCCCGACGGCTGGAATTGGCCAGGCTTACCTCGACCCGACGGTTGACACGAACTTCTTTGCTGAGATTGACATTGCTCGAAAAGCAACCGTGTACTGGAACAACCCAGCCGGTAACTACAAGGCAGTTGGCACAGTCGTTGTCTCCAACTTCTAAGCAGAAACCCCAAACCGAGCGGGAGTGCAGCAATGCACTCCCGCTTTTTGGCGTCCCTAACAATCTTTTCTGAGCAACGATTTTTGGCACGAATCTTGGAACCTAGTAAATACAGGAGTAAGTCCACAAGGGCGATGCCGGAAAAGAGAGATCAAAATGCGAAATCAAAACATACGGTTAGCGTTCAGTGCTCTTGCTATCAGCGCACTTGTGATTACCGCGAATGCTCAGTCGAAAACTAAACCGAGAGCTCCTGGTGCACCCGCATCAGCACAGGCTCGGTTCTCCGGAAACCTTGGCGCATCGGCTACGGCCAGCTGGGTCAAGACCGGTGATGTTTTCGAGGCCGAGTGCTTAGGGCAGCTCGATGGCAACATCGAGATCACTCTTAGGTTCAACGGCTTTGCGGCTCCTGTCAGTCCAACACTGGGAAATCACTTCACCATGGACCTCAAACTTGAGGTCACTGGAAATGGAGTGGTGTACAGCGGACCGGCAGAAGGTCTTAACTCGCAAGTTGTTCATCTCGATGCCGCAACGGTGTCTTCCGGAGTAGCCATCAGGTTATCCAGAAGGGTCGTGGCGCAGACAGATGTTCCGGCTGGGACTTATGCCAACACTGGCCAAGTCATCATCAGCCGAATGTAAAAAGGGGACTCGACAACCGTAGGTGGAAGCACCGACCGACCGTGGGAATTACGCCACAGAAATTCGTCTTGCAGTTAGCTGGAGCTTACAAATGAAAATGACTCGCATCGCAGTCGCCGCTTTTGCGGTACTCGCAGTCTCGTCCGCCATGGCGCAATCCGCGGCCCCAAGTACCCCGGTCGGCCCGAACGGAGAGGGATACTGGTTCGGACCTGGACCTGCAAATCACTCAGTCGCCTACAACTCGAAAACCATGACCCTCGGAGACCGAGCATGGTTCGAGTGGGACAGCGCGTTCGGCTTTACCCAATATGGGAACGTTGCTTCCGCAAGCGGCAACACCAGCACCTTCCAGGTGAACATTAACGCACCGACCTACATCACGGTCAAGCCTTATGTTTACGTAGACGGTTACTTCGGCGTCGCAGCTTCGGTTCAAGGATGGGGCACAACCGCCAACCTTGACCTCGGATTCAGCCGATTCTACATCCTGCACAACGCACCGGTGTTCGTGCGATTCTTCGCCAACAATGCGTTCCTTGATCCCGGCCAGGCCATCGGCCCATACGGCTTCAACCGCATTGACATGACCTACCAGGCGATCGTTCGCCCTCGACTTCAGTCCGGCTTCGTCGGCCCAGTCGTTCGAACCGTCAACTTCGGACCGACGGCAGGCGCAGGTTTGACCTACCTCGATCCTTCGTTCGACACGAACTTCTTCGCTGAAATCGACATCGCTCGAAAGGCTACCGTTTACTGGAACAACCCAGCCGGTAACTACAAGGCGACCGGTTTGGTCGTTGTCTCTAACTTCTAAGGAAGAGACGACCGACAATATGAATACGGGGGGCTTGGCTATGCCACGCCCCCCAAATTCGTATTGATAAACCCGGTTGAAGAAACCGCAAAGGAGCATATGATTCAAAGAATTAAGAGGGCTCTGACGACGCTTATCCCACTCGTGGCCATTACCGCAGTCGCGGGAAGCCAGGGCGGGCAAGTTCCTCAGGGGCCAGTAAAGTCAAGCTCGATCGGTGGTCTGACGTTCTCACCGCTCATCTACCGCGTTCAAGCTCAACCGGGCGACAAGGGCGTTCTGGACTTCGACATTTCAGGTTCGACTTCAGCAGACGTTCGCGTCCGCATGATGCTTCGATCCGCGACTTTCAAAGATTGGACCTACGAGTCCCAGCTAGACGTTAAGCATTCCAAAGATGCGAGCGGCTGGTTCTCGATCACTCAACGCCAGCGGGGCGACATGAGCCGTGTCGTGACTCGCGGCCAGAAGCTGAGCATGAAGATCCCCTACCAGGTGCCCCGAGGCATTAAAGGCGTCTACTGGGCGATGATCACCTTTGAGCCACGCCCGGTAGGTGCTGATGATGGCATCGACCTCCGATACGAGATCCCGATCATCTTCAATATCGGAAAGAACCCCGTCGCGGACATCCGTGTCGGAACTCCGAAGGTTGGAGGAAAGAAGGGCGAGATCACAGTCGATATTCCCGTCGAAAACAAAAGTGGGAGCCACGCAGTCATCGGAGCAAACATCGAATTGAAGGGCGCTCTGACCGGTCGGATGGAGGCAAAAGCTGGAATCCGAGATCGAAACCTACTTCCAGGAACCAAGCGATACCTTCCATTCAAGTTTACGGAGCCGCTCAACGATGGAACTTACCGGATCACCGGCAATGTCGACTTTGGCTCACGACGACTTCCGCAGATCTACTCGGAATTCACGCTCAAGGGCGGCATCGTTCGACAGTTGACTAAGGAACAGCAGTACGAGCTCACACCAGTGCTCGTCGAGCCCGGCGGATTCAACGTCTTCGTTGCACCTGGCGGTCAGAATCTGAAGTCGATCAATTTCATGAACGTCAGCAACAGGACTCTGTCGCTTAGACTTTCCACGACGAACATCGAACAGAGTGCTTCGGGCACTGTCGGTCTAGGCACTGGAAAGCCTTCAGGTGACCTCAGCGTCATCGTAGAGCCGGTAGAGCTGACCATTCCTCCTAAGGGCCGTGCCGCAGTTCGCGTTACTGTGCGAACGTCTGCGGAAGGAAAGGGAGACCAGTGGTTTGGGGTCGCGATCACCGAACGGGATAATGCGGCTGCCTTTTCGCAGCAGCTCCTCGGCGTGGTCTCGTTCAAGAACACACTCAAACCGAAGCTTGAAATCAGTGAGGGGAAGTTCACTTATGACAACCGTGGAAACCCGATCATGTACAGCTTCAATCTAAAAAACTCAGGGAACAGCAATGTGTCCCCGGGAAGTCGATGTGGATTTACAGATAAGGCAGGCGGAGTCAGGGCAATCCTGGATCCAAAGCTCCCAGGAGATGCTGGAATGCTCCCTGGAACTGTGTTCCCAATGAACGTCATGTTGCCCGTAAACTTGCCTGCTGGCGAGTACGAGATGACGTTGGCGTTCGACTATGCGGCAAAAGGCGCAGTCGAGAAGCGCATTCCGGTCATCGTGAAGCCTGCGGGGGCAGGAAATTCACGATAACCCAGTCTCAAACCTAAAGGAATAGGTTTGAACTCTCGATAATCAAGAGTAGCTTCACAGGGAAGGAGATAGAACATGTGGGATTTGCTTCGTGTCCTCATAGCGGCGATGTCAGTGGCTTCAGCAGCCACTAGTCCAGTCGCACCCCAACAGGGAACAACCGGTGGTGGTCGAAAGATCACACCGGTGGAAAAGCCTGTCGATCAGGGACCACCACCGAAACAACCAGCGAAAGAACAAACAAAGCCGTCCGTGACCTCCAATCAGGTTGGTCCCGATGGCAAACTAAGACCAATTCCGTCTGATCAGGGAACCAAGCCAGATCCTGGCACCAACCCGAATTCAGGAATCGGAACCAATACCGCGCAAACTCCAGGGTTTGTCACCAACGTCTACACCGAAGCCAGCCTCAAGGCCATCTTCGCTGAAGTGGGTGCAATCGCGGGAGTGACGATCATTACGGACTCAACGGTAACGGATACCCCGGTCTCCTATGAGTTTAAGAATGAGCCTGTCGAGAGCGTGATTCGAAAGTTAGCACGAGCTGGTGGCTACCAGTGGAAGAAGACTGAAGATGGTACCTATCTCGTCAGCCTTGCAGCTGCGGACTCTCCTCTCTTCTGGGAATTCGTCGAGGTGCGCAAGTTCATTCCGGCGAATACACCGGTCGAAGCAATGCTCGCCATGTTGCCTGCAAAGTACAAGGACTACGTCCAGGGTGATAAGTCAATCAATACCTTGACGGTCTTGGCTGCAAAGGGCATCGTGGACCAGATCGTAGACAATCTTCGATCGATGGATACCGCGCCCCGACAGATCGTGGTCGAGGCTCTCATCACCGAAGTGACGCTCAACAAGTCTAACGACTTTAACTTCAGCTGGAACTGGAAGAACTTCGGCACAGGCACAGACCTCGCCGTGAGCTATACCACTCCGACGGTCAGCGATATGGCCAAGTTGAAGATGATGATCGGCAACCAGAAGGCGACGATTCGTGCAAACCCACGCGTCTCCGCATTCGAGGGCCGAGAGGCGCTGTTCAACGTCGGACAAGAGCTCTATTTCGCTCTTCTGGCTGGGAACACGAACTTCCCATTCGCTCAGATTCAACAGATCAAGACGGGTGTAAACCTTAGGTTCACTGGCTTCATCGGCAACGATGGATACATCACCCTCAAGCTCGATCCAGAGATTTCGGACGCGGTCACGGTCACCAGTCAAGGTAACCCTCAGACCACGGTTCGTAAGGCGAGCACGACGGTTCGTGTCAAGAACGGCGAGACCATCGTTATCGGCGGCTTGATCCAAGAGTTCACCAAGAACCTTGAGCAAAAAGTGCCGATCCTCGGAGACTTGCCTCTGATCGGGCGTCTGTTCCAGAGCACTTCTCAGTCCAAGACTAAGACCGAAGTTATCATCATGGTCACCCCTCGCATCGACGAGCGTGGTGCTGGTGTCGCTGGAGTCGATTCGAGCCGCCCGCTCTCCACGCCGTTGCTCAAACCGTGGGATACCGAACCAGCTCCTGCGATGGTTGTAAAGCCAACTGCCGGAGTCGTAGTCAAACCCGTAGTGAAGGTTCCGGTTAAGCCGGTCGAGCCGCCTAAGCCGCCTAAGCCGCCTGTGGACAACATGTCCTCAATCGTGGTTGCACCAGGCGGAGCTCGAAATGCCTACACTTGGGACGACAATGGACGATCACAGGTTGGTCCTCGACTTCCGGTGGGCCTCAAGTACCCAGCAGACCTCGTGGTGGTGCCAGGCGCAATTGATGGCTTCGGCAAACCAATGGAGATGTACGTTCTCCGTGATGAAGTCGGCGCAGTCGGAGATCGACCGCAAGTTCGACCAGTCGGCCTGATCATCGGCGCCCTCGAGTCCAATGGCGAGAAAAGCTACAAGACCTACCTCATCGGGGTCGAAGTCGGTAGCAAGAACTACGCAAACGTCAAGACCCTATCGGATGTGCCTTCCTCACAGGTTGATCAACTCATGGAGTTCGTGAAACTTATGAATAGATCGCTTCGAGGAAACTACACGTTCGGTGCACCAGCTGGTGTGGAAAACGCAACCAATACTCTTGTCGAAGGAGTCCTTCGAAAGAAGAGATAACGCAAACCTTATCCTTGAAGCACGCTCCGGAGTCGGTCTCAATGATCGACTCCGGTTTCTGCTGTTAGTCAGACGTCATTTCGATCGCCACCGGTCGGACTTTGCCGTCCAGGATGCAGGTCGAAGACAAATCTCCCATCACGTTGATCGTGGTTCGACAACGATCGAGGAACCAGTCTAGCGGGAGGAGAAAGGCGATGTACTCTGTGGGCAGCTTCACTGCCGTGAAGACGGCGAGCATAGTGACGAGACCGGCCTCAGGTATTCCCGCCGCACCGACGGATGCCACAACTGACATGATGACGACCGTAAACTGTTGCTCGAACCCTAAGTTGAGCCCAAGGAACTGCGAGATAAAAAGGGCAGCCATTGCTTCATAAAGGGCCGTTCCATCATGGTTAAACGTTCCTCCAACCATGATTCCAAGCGATGCGTTCTCCTCGCTCACTCCGATTGATTTGGTCGCAGATTCAAAGGTGACCGGAAGCGTTGCCGCCGACGAGGCCGTGCTAAACGCCATCGCCAAAGCATCTTTCGCCCCGCGAAGAAAAGCTACCGGTCGCACCCAGCTTTGTAGCCGAAGGCGGAAAAGATAGAAGCAGGCCATTATCAGCAGGGCACTAATGACGGCGAGGGCGAACCAGAGCAATGTGACGAACGGGTGGAAGCCTTTTTCTCCAACCGTCCGAGTCACGACAGCCAACACCATAATAGGAACAAGCTCGAAAACCCAGTGAAGCATGACCATCACTGCCGCGTAGATCGCGTTCATTAGGTTTTCGATCGTCGAGAGCCCTGACTGAATCGATGGATCGTTCGATTGCTTCACCTTCCGGAAGGCCAAACCGAAGACGACCGCCAGCACGATGATTCCAAGAATTTCGTTCTTGAGCAAAGGCGACACGATATCCGTCGGAATTCGAGTCAGCAGGTCGTCCAGTAAGTTGTATGGCTTCTTATCAATCACCTTCGTGGCGACGTCAGGCTTGAAATGGCTCCCGGGCTGGAGGACATTCGCGACCAAGATCCCGACCAGGATCGCGACCACGGTATTCGACATCAAGATCCAAAGGAGTTTGCCTGCCTTTCGACCGCCGACATTGCTTTGCATCAGTGCTCGCATCACCGCGAGCAGAATGAGCGGGGTTGCGAGGAGTTTGAGGAAGCCGAGCACGACGTCGCTGACTGGCTTGAGCACCGCCGCCTCGGGCCCCCAAAGCGTGCCCGCAAGCCCTCCGATCACGAGCGCGATGATTATCTTGATCGAGAGAGGAAGGGCAAACCAGCCCTTGCGGCGAACGGGAGGGCTGGAAGTTGGCGCACTCATGTTGTGTGCATTGTAACACCCCAGCTAAGTTGGAATCGAATTATGCGCGCAAACTGCGATCGACCAGCGTGTTCTCGCCGGTCGATCATTGCTCGCTACTTGATGTTTGAGAAGTCGATCGTGATGGAGTAAGTTGGCCCCGGACTATCCGATAGGAAGAACTGAGCAAGCTTGTACGGCTTGTCAGACTTCGGAACCGTTAGCACCGCGCGGACCTTGTATGTGTCACCTGGAGCGATCGCGTGATCCTCAATTCGAGCTTCGCTCGAAGCTCTGAAGTAGAGGCTACTCTCAAAGGGCACATCCTCTCCGTCAGCATCCTTCAACTTCACTTGAAGCGCACCACGCAACGTCGCTGTTCCTCCGATATTCACTTCGACCGGCTGAACGTTCTTGATCGACCAGCTAACAATCAAGAATCGATGCCCTTCAGGAGGGCCGATGTCACCAAATTTGTCCGCGAACTCGGCCTTGTCAATAGCAACCTGGGCGACTCCCATTGGATAGAACTTGCCGAACGACGCAATCGCCGGATTGAGGGGTGTGTTCTTGTCCGCAGC
>JBBRHU010000135.1:0-8260 GCA_038222255.1 Fimbriimonadales bacterium
CTCCGAGGAATCTTTGAGAGAATCCAAGAAGATCAGGGGTTTGTCACGAAGATATACGCCGCCGAAGCCTACTTTGACGAACGACGAATGTTATCTCAAGATCTTGGTGAAACCGAACTCGCACGACTGATTGAAGTTGGATCCAAAATGAATACTGACGAAGCACTCAGCTACGTCAACTCTGTCTGCATCGAAAGCAAGTGAGATTAACTGCTGCTTAAGCTTTAGTTTCGGTTCAAACACAGCGCACATTTCGTGATGCTCTCAACAACTTCACTAGGCCATTTCAATAAAATCAACAAAGACCTTGACAATCCCTAGTCAAATGCTTCACTATCCTCTTTGCATGATTAAAACACGCCCTAGAGCGTGCTGATGTCGATCCGCTGGATCGAATCCAGCACTTCTTACGAATCGACATCTGAGATGCGGCCACGGCCCTCTCCTACTCCACATTTTGCGCGGGCCGTTGCCGTTGGGTTATCTGCTCATAACCAGCCACAACCCCAAAGGCGTTCACTTGTCCGCGCTTGAACAGTTTGCTGCTGGGCCGTAGTTGAGGGTTATCGGTAAGTCGAGAGACGATTCTGGTTCAAATCCAGATCCGCTGAGTGAAAACGAGGCGTCAAACCCCTGAGCGCTTTTTGCCCACAGCATAACAATCATCCCTTACGGGAAATCTCTATAGGAGGAGAAACATGAAGTACACACAATTATTCAATTTGAACAAGACCCCACAATCACAAGCCATTCCGAACCAGGGCCAAGTCCAGAATTCGGCGGGCGGTTATGTGTATGAAGTGGATCGATGGACATTGGTCGACCGATTTCTCATCCTTGGGAGCGAGACTGGAACTTACTACATTGGAGCACAACAACTCACAATGGAGCATGCTAAGAACTTACTCGAAGCGATGGATGAAGATGGTGAGCGATTAGTTGCGCGAATTGTTGAGATCAGTCACACCGGTCGGGCCGTGAAGAATGATCCAGCTATCTTTGCACTGGCGCTTGCTTCTTCACTTGGAAACTTGGAAACGCGAACTGCAGCTCACTTGGCTATGCCGAAGGTCTGCCGAACAGGGACACACTTGTTTGCCTTCGCCGAGGCTACAAAGACACTGCGAGGTTGGGGACGAGGTTTCCGACGCGCGGTGGCGGAGTGGTACAACGCGAAGCCGAGCGAGGCCCTTGCACAGTCCTTGGTAAAGTACCAAGCTCGCGAAGGTTGGACAAACCGAGACTTGCTGCGCCTGTCTCACCCTAAGCCGCGAACAGAGGAGCACCGAGTGCTGTTCAAGTGGGCGGTTTCGGGCGAGTTGACTGGACCAAACGAGTTTCTTGAGGCAATTCAAGAACTCCGAAAGACCACGTCGAAGTCAGATGCCGCGACGTTGATTCGTGCGTTCAAGATTCCTCGGGAGGCCGTTCCAACCGAGTTGCTCGTTCATCGTGAAGTATGGCTTGCACTCTTGGAGTCGATGCCACTCACGGCGATGGTTCGAAACCTCGGGACAATGACCAAAATCGGCGCGCTTGAGCCTGGGTCAGAAGCGATCGACTCGGTTGTGAAGGCATTGGGCGACGGGGATCGATTGAGGAGGGCACGGGTTCACCCGCTGTCGCTCTTGATCGCGATGTTGACCTACGAGTCTGGTCGCGGAGTCAAGGGAACGGCAACGTGGATTCCAGTTCCTGAAGTGATCGACGCACTGAACTCGGCGTTCTATGCATCGTTCACAAACATCGAGTCGAGCGGGAAGCGACTGGTCCTCGGACTTGACGTCTCTGGTTCGATGGAAGGAACGCGAGTTGCAGGTGTGCCGCTCTTGAACTGTAGGAAGGCGTGTGGAGCGATGGCTCTCATCACGGCGGCCGCAGAGCAAGGTGTCACCCAGCTTGCCTTTGACACACAGGTCTATCCGCTTGCGATCTCGAGGTCGCAGCGGCTAGATGACGTGGTCAATCGGTTGGCCAAGACAGGTGGAGGTGGTACAGACTGTTCGGCCCCGATCCAATTCGCGTTGCGAAAGAAGATCAAGGCAGATGCGTTCATCATCTACACCGACGCTGAGTCGTGGTACGGGGCACAGCACCCAGTCCAAGCCCTAGCGGAATATCGACAGAAGATGAAGCTCGACACGAAGCTCGTGATCGTGGCGATGGCAGCGAACCGCTTCTCAATCGGCGATGAGAAGGACGCCGGGACGCTGAACGTCGTCGGATTCGATGCTTCGGTGCCGCAGGTCATCAACGAGTTCTTGAAGAACTAAGCACGTGGGGTGGTTGATCCAGTTGGATCAGCCACCCCAAGCGGCTTTCGCAAATGTTTCTAAGTCGCGATAGTTGTCCACCCAAGTGGTGTACATCACTCCCGCAATGCCCTTTATTCCAGCCGCGTCTCTAAGCCAGTCACGAATCTCGGTTGGGTTGTGATCGTAGTAGCCGGCAAGTATCTGGCTGTGCCCCCGGTCGGCGAAGAAAGGCATGTTCTTCATCCTCGCGTTGTAATACCAGTTGACAATAATCGTTCGCTTCGGCACGCCCTCCCAAGCTCCCTTCAGAGATCCTCCGGTCAAGTAGTAGCTATCGACTGCATTGTGGAACGGGTCGAACATGTCGTTCCAAACATAAGTTTCCGCCCCTGGGTGAGCCTTCTCTGCGTAACCAACGCAGTCGGCAATGTTCTTCGCAAGCGTCTGACCCGGCGTCCGACCGCTCGCGAGACAATCATCGTCGGTGCCACCAGATCGGATTTCGTCGTGGCCCAAAAAGAATCCTCGCGGACTCCACAGCTTCTCAATTTCCTGTGCTTGCTGAGCAAGTAGTGCCGCTGTTCCAGGTGCGTTTAGGCAGAGCGAAGTCTTCCCGTCGTTCAGAAGCAACGCGTGGTTAAAATCAACTTTGAGCCTCTCGCCTTGCCGAATCCTGCCACCCGATTTGAGCCGGATCGAAGGCGCAGCGTGAAAAACCTCGTACCCTCCAACCCAAGGCACGGTGCCGGCTCTCGGATCTGAGATCGTCTCGAAGTCTTTCCCTTCTGTGTATTGAGTTCCAGATTCCCCGCGCACACGTACAGGTGTTGTCGGTCTGCGAATCACGTTGAGCAAGCCAACCTCTTCGAGTTTGGCGTCGTCAAGCCAGATCGTCCCTTTGTTTCCACCCCAGAACCCCATGTAGAGATTCGCCTTCGTCGATTCTCCCGAGTTGAACGTGAGGTGGTGTTCAGTCCAATCTTGATCGGGCTTCACTCGTGGATCCTGGTCGGCAAGCGACCTCGTCTTGCTGTCCAGAGCTTTGATCTCGAATTGACTTTTTAGCCCCTGCGTCTTCGCCCAGACCGAGAAGTGATACTGCCGGTGAGGGATCACTGGAACGCTCTGCATAATGCGGCAGTTACCGTTCAAGTTCGTCATCTTTAGCGACTGCTGACCACTGTGCTTAACAGTGCTATCGAGGAAGGTCATCGAACCGATGCCGTCTTGGAAGCCAAATCCGACCGCCTGGTCTCCCTTCCCCTGCTCGAACCCTCCGTTACGATAGACCGCGTTTGCGTCGGGCGAAAAGACAGCTTCGGTTCCTTGCGCCACGAATTCGGCTCCGCGCACTTGCTGCCCCTCGATCAAACTTGGGTTGTTGTGCAGCAGCCCGTCCGCCCAACCGACACTCGCCATGACGGGGATGACATCGATCCCGAGCGATTTTGCTTTGGCGGCAAAGCGCTTGGCATTTTTGTAGTAGGGCTCTCCGACCGTTCCGAGAAAGTCAAGCTTGGTGTCAGCAATGACAAACCCGTTGTATCCGGCCTTCTTTGCCCGCTCAAGCAACACCTCAGCCTTATCGACATTCGCCGCGACCATGAAGTTGGTTTGAAGATAAACCCAGCGATAGGCTAGGTTTGGCTTCTGCATCGCAAATCCAAGGGCCAAGGGGAGGTACATGCCCTACCTTACCCCTACTAGAGCGAAGCGGTTGGCAAGAATTTTGGAGGTTGACGAATCAGCGAGGCTTGCTCAAATGCGTATGCAATCTTGATGAGTTTGGGTTCGGTCCAAGCCTTGCCAAAGAAGCTGACACCCACCGGGAGCCCACGCACCATTCCTGCCGGAACCGTGATCGCCGGATAGCCAGCCACCGCCGCAGGCGTCGAACTGCCGCCGCTAAAGTGATCGCCGTTGATTAGGTCTGTCGTCCAAGCTGGCCCTCCCGTCGGAGCCATGATCGCGTCAAGCTTGTGCTTGTTGATAACCGCGTCGATTCCCTCCTTCCTTGACAATTGGTGGTTCTTGGCCAGGATGTCCAAATACTTCTTGTCGGTAAGCGGACCCTTTTCCTGTGCCTGTAAGAACAGCTCTTGGCCGAAGAACTGAAGCTCGGACCCTTTATTTTTTTCGTTAAATTTGATGAGATCTGCAAGCGACTTGTAGGGCAGGTTTCGAGCTTTGAGATAGGCGTTGAGGTCGGCTTTGAATTCGTAAAGCAACACCTCAGTCTCCGTGTCGTCGTATTTTCCGTGCGAAGGCAGGTCGGCGGGGTCAACGATCACCGCTCCGAGCTCTTTCAGAAGCACGATCGTGTCGTGCATGATTGCATCTACTCGCGAGCTAAACCCGAAGAACTTTCGTGCGAGTCCGATGCGCGCACCTTTCAGTCCTTGTTTGTCGAGGTAGGGGGTGTAGTCGCTCAGGCCTTTGAACCCCTTCCCTGCGGGATCATCTGTGTCTTTCCCAGCGAGAACGCCAAGCAGGATCGCTGCATCGCGGACCGTTCTTGCCATCGGGCCAGCGGTGTCTTGGCTATGGGCAAGGGGGATAATGCCAGTTCTCGAGACAAGGCCAAGGGTGGGTTTGATGCCGACCAAGCCATTGTTCGTGCTCGGGCAAACAATCGACCCGTCAGTTTCGGTTCCGACGGCAATCGTGCAAAGATTTGCTGACGTAGCCACGCCAGATCCCGAGCTACTTCCGCACGGATTCCGATCAAGCGCATACGGGTTCTTGGTCTGACCGCCGCGACCGCTCCACCCACTTGTAGAGTGTGTTGAACGAAAGTTAGCCCACTCGCTAAGATTCGTTTTGCCGAGAATGACCGCCCCCGCAGAACGCAACCGGTCGACGATGAAGGCGTCTTTGGCCGCGACGTTCTTCGCCAGCGCAAGAGATCCAGCCGAGGTTGCCATCTTGTCGCCGGTTTCGATGTTGTCTTTGATAAGGACGGGAATTCCATGAAGTGGGCCTCGGATTTTGCCTACTGCTCTCTCTCGATCGAGTTTGTCCGCGTGGGCAAGCGCATCGGGGTTGATCTCAATCACGGAGCGAAGTTCCGGGCCAGCGTGATCGACTTCGGCAATGCGAGCAAGATACTTTTCACAGATCGACCTAGAGGTTTCTCGGCCTTCTTTCATCGCCTTCATAAGGTCGGCAACCGTCGCTTCATCAAGCTCGAATGCACTAGGAGAACTCGCCATACTTAATCCCTTCGGAACGACCAGAGCGACGCCACCGATCAGACCTGCCTTCAAGAAATCCCGCCTCTTCATCATGAACTCGCCAAGCTTAACAGATATCATAGGCCATGCGAATCGACCAGATGAACTGGATGCAGGTGGAAACCGTTCTAAAGACAGAAGACCGCTGCATCTTGCCGCTCGGCTGCACGGAGCAACACGCTTACCTTAGCCTTGCGACCGACACCATTCTTGCGGACAAGATCTCGATCGACGCGGCGGAACCTCTTGGCGTTCCCGTCTTCCCTTGCCTCCCCTACGGGCTCACAGCGTATTTCGGTGCGTACCCGGGCACGGTCACCCTCACGTTTGAGACGTACGGAAGGATCGTCAAGGATATGCTCACGGCAATTCATCGACAAGGATTCAAACGCATTCTCGTCGTGAATGGGCATGGCGGAAATTCGCCTGCTCGCTCTTGTGTGATCGAGTGGCTTTACGATCACCCTGACGCAAAAGTGCAGTGGCACGATTGGTGGAACGCACCGAACGCGCTCGCTGAAATCCGAAGAATAGATGCCAATGGCTCGCACGCTTCCTGGATCGAAAACTTCCCGTGGACTCGGCTCCCTGGAGTCGAGTCACCCGACATCGAAAAGCCGATGTTCGACCCCGCCAACCTTAGAACCTTGGACAACGGGCGTATCCGTGAGATTTTGCAGGACGGAAACTTCGGCGGAAAGTTCTTCCGAAGCGACGAAGACACCGCCTCACTTTGGGCCGTCTCTGTCGCCGAGACGCGCGAATTACTAGTAAACGGTTGGTAATCTGAATTCTTCTGCGGAGCGGCGTTTTCGCTTCCGATCATTTTCTTTGTGAGTATTTCTGGAGTGAGTTGCGGATCGAAGCCCGATGTCACGACAGACCCAGGCTTCCAGAAGCTTGAGTCGCAGATCACTGACTGGAAGAACTGCCCCACTACGCCGCAGAAGATCAAGGACGAGAAGATCCAAAATCTGCAGGGCAAAGAGGACGTGATCCGCAGTGCAGCTGAGCAAAAGGCGCAGATGCAACGCGACACCGGGAAGGGTCAGTTGCTCGACATTGCGGCTTAGGCTACGCGATCAGGTCGTGGACCACGTTGCCATACAGGTCGGTTAACCGGTAGTCACGGCCCGCGTGCCGATAGGTCAATTTCTCGTGATCGAAGCCAAGCAAGTGCAGAATCGTCGCATGTAAGTCATGGACGTGGACTGGTTTGTCCTCGGCCTTGAACCCAAATTCGTCCGTCGCACCATACACGGTTCCACCCTTCACTCCACCACCCGCCATCCAATAGGTGAAGCCGTAGTGGTTGTGGTCACGGCCGTTCATCTTTCCGGCGTTTGCTCCCGGAGTCGGGAGTTCGACCGTAGGTGTACGTCCAAACTCTCCCCCCCAGATCACTAAGGTCTCTTCAAGCATTCCGCGTTGCTTGAGGTCGGTCAACAGTGCTCCAATCCCCTGGTCGGACTCATGAGCAAGATTCTTGTGGGCGATGGCAATGTCGTCGTGGCTGTCCCAGGGCTGCCCAGCCCCGTGATAAAGTTGGATGAACCGTACGCCCCGCTCGGCTAGTCGGCGAGCGATGAGGCATTGCCTAGCAAAATTACCTGGCCCGTACATGTCGCGCGTCGCCTGCGACTCTTTGCCGGTGTCAAAGGCGTCTGTTGCCTCGGTCTGCATCCGGTATGCGAGCTCAAAAGATTGAATCCGGGCTTCCAGCGCCGCATCGCCCTCTCGCTTTGCAAGGTGCTTCTTGTTGAGCCGTTGAACCAGATCAAGCTGCTCCCGTTGCTCCTTCGGCAACGTGTAGTGGTTCTTGATGTTCTCGACAATCTTCTCGATGTCTGTCTGGTTAGGGTCGATATAAGTTCCAGCAAGGACTCCAGGTAGGAATCCTGCCTGCCAGTTTTGAGTCTCCTGAATTGGATATCCACCAGGGCACATCGCGATGTAGCCGGGGAGATTCTGATTCTCGGACCCGAGTCCGTACAGCACCCACGAACCCATCGACGGTCGAATCATCCGCCCTTCTCCGCAATTCATGAGCAGGAGCGAAGGCTCGTGATTGGGAACGTCGGCGTGCATCGACCGGATGATCACCATGTCATCGACATGCTTCGCGACGTTCGGAAAGATGTCGCTTACTTCGATTCCCGACTGCCCGTACTTCTTGAACCCGAATGGTGACGGCAAAGCCGCACCAGTTTTTCGCTCAGTCGGAAGGTTCAGAGGGATGACCTGACCGGCATATTTTTGGAGAGCAGGCTTGGGGTCAAAGGTGTCGACCTGCGACGGTCCGCCGTTCATGAACAGGAAGATGACGCGCTTTGCCTTTGCCTTCATCGGCGGCAATTTTGGAGCAAGCGGGTTGAGCGACTTCGAACCCTGGACCCCAGCCATTGCGGAAGGACCGAGCACGCTCATCAGTCCGAGGGCGGCAAACCCGTTCCCCATCCGCCCCAATACCTCGCGACGTGTTAAGAAGAGGTCTTCGAGGTGCTGAGCGTGGTCAAAGTCTGACATCGGCAGATTCAGTGTACAGCGAAATTTGATATGGCCGTTTATTCTTCGCCGCACACGAGCACGGCACGGCGATTACACACTTTTAATCTCGTTTCGCACGGCAGCCCAACCGCCATAGCCCGGTTTGAAGTCCTCAACTGCCTTGAATCCGAGCTTTCGGAGCACGGTAACAGCAATGGGGGAGCGACCTCCGGCCTGGCAATGGACCACAATCGGCTTGTCGGTAGGAATCTCTGAGGCACGATT
>JBBRHU010000136.1:0-8255 GCA_038222255.1 Fimbriimonadales bacterium
TTGAACCTGAGACCTTTCAAAAACAAATTCACGTGTACAGCTTTTGCAGGCTCTCGGTGTGTCACGTTTTCACACGTAACCTGCCCTTAAGCCCTGTTGAAGCTCTGTATCACTGAAGGAGAGAAATCCGAGGCGCAAAAATCCCCGGGGCGAACCCTTCTTTTGCAAAAAGAAGGGCAGCCATCACAATCGCCGCATGCGGCAGTGCTGTTCCGACGACGACAAAGAACCCGTCAACAATCGAGACAGCAACTTCATGCTAGCAGAAACCCGCCGTTTCATCAAGGGGCAGAGATGCGGTGTTGTTGATTCCCGAGGCGTCCGCGTTTCTAATTGAGAACAGAATGCGCATTGTTCAGTTGAGAACCGGTGACCGCGCGCGTTGACGACATCCGATCTTCAGAGTCGCGGGGAGAGTAAAGTGGCCCTTCCAGAATGGATAAGCCGTCTGCGACATTCGATCGTCGCCTTGCGCCGCACCAGCTTGTACAAGGCAATGCCCTCGGGCTTCTCGCCCAGCCTCGTAACCACGAGTGTAGAAGCCAAGCCGGCTTCCATCTTTCTCGCTCCAATTTCTCCGGTACGCCACTTCAGGTGATCGATGAGGAGCGAATTTGCCCTGCAGCCCATCCTCGTATTCCTGTCTGTAATCGCTCATGTGCTCACAGGGCAAAAAGTTCGACGGCTCGTAGCAATTCACCATCGGCCATCTTCTGTGGTCTATTTGGGGGGCAGTAGTACTCAAGAGTTCAGGAATCTGATATGGTTAGATTGATGGCGGAACTGATCCCGGGGACCAATCTGGAAAAATTTGATGTTTTGATCGCGACCCTTGGAGAGAATCCGGCTCCAGTAGTGATTTCCGCGCTAACCCTGCTGAAACCGGGAGGCGAACTTGTGCTTGTTACTTCACCGGAAATGAGGGAGCTACTCGTTACGGGAATTGCGAAAGTGGTTCGGGAAAGGCTAGGATTGCACAGAAATTGGAGGCCACAGGTGCTCGTGACGGACCCGAACGCGCCGGCAGTAAACCTGAATTTGATCGAAGGATTAACTGATGGAAAGCGAGTAGCCGCCGACTACACCGGCGGCAAAAGCACAATGAGTGCTCGCCTTTGCCTTGCTGCAATCACAGACTTTAAGTCTGTTACGACTTGCTACGTTGATGGCGACTCCGAAAAGATTTTCCTGGAAATGTATGAGCGGGATCGCGATAGAATTACCTGTACGTCAGCTCACGCGGTGGAGCAGGCGAGTTTGGAGATGTCAGAACTGTTGGCTTTACACGGCGCCAAGATTCTGAAAAGTCACCGGCCTAACGAACTCTCCCAATTTTATGCGATGTTTGCCCCAACGACGCCCAGCCAACGTTCTGCCTTTACCAATTGGCAAAAGAGCTTGGAGCTGTCCTTATTGGAGAGCCAGGTTCGAATTCCAAAATTCTTTGCAATTGAGAACTTGATCCAAAAATACTTGAGTGAGATTGCGGAGGAATCTGGCGGAGGAACGGTCCAAACAGGAGCGGATCTAAAATCTCGACTGGAATCAAAAGGCCTGTTGGATGGGAAGTTTAGTGTCATAGGAGATAAGTGGCTCGAACACTTCATCTACCACACCTTACTTGCCCAATCGCAATCGAATGATGACCATGCTCCTCGATTAAGCGAAATCCAGATGGGGTGCGAACCCCGGTCTGACGTCGACATCACTCTTAACCAGAGGCTCGATAGAGAAGGAGAATGTGAAATCGATGTTGTCGCCATGAATGGACCAAGGTTCGTCGCGATCGGCGCGACCACGAGCCCTAGCAAGTCTGAGGGTCTTCTGAAGCTATTTCAAGTCGCAAGTTGGGCGAAGGGGTTTGGAGGAGGAGAGGCAAGGGCAGCCTTAGTGATGGGGTTGGATTCCACCACGTCCAATAGCGAACTTTTAGATAATTTGAAACTCCTCAAAGCTGCAGCGGATCGGATCGCTGGGAACGGAAAAGTGAAAGTGTGGACCATAGACCAGTTCGGGCCCAGAGTTATCCGGGAGTGGTTGAAATGACGTTTGCACACCTCGACCTCGCAGGAATTCAAGGGTACGTCTTCGGATCAAACCGGCTGGCCGAAATTGTTGGCGCCTCATACCTCGCGGGAACCTGGCTCGCGGAAACGGTCAATAGTGAGGCGAAGAAGGCGAATGGAACTGTCTACTTTGCGGGTGGAGGAGGTGCCTTGATTGGGTTTAAAAAAGCAGAGGAGGCACAGACGTTTGTGGGTGCCACCTCGCTGAAACTCATCCTAGAAGCGCCAGGGCTGCGATGTCGGTTCTGGATCGGAGAAGGTGCCCCAACCCTCTGGACGAATATAGGCGAAGCATTGGAGGCAAGGAAGCGACAGGGGGAACCCGACGCGCGCTTTGGCGGACTAGGAGTCGTACGTGCGTGTGCGGCAACTCGCGAACCGGCTAGCCAAATCGACGGTACAAGAAAGAGGAAGGTCTCGACCGCCACGGCGTCTAAACTCCGCGTCGGCGAGAAGGCAAAGACTGCGCTTGCGAGCCTCTTGCCACTCGGCAAGAAACGGCTCTACCCTGATGAGTTCGACCTCTTGGGGGGCAGTCACGACGAGAAAAACCAGATCGCCGTTGTCCACATCGACGGAGATGGCTTTGGAAAGCGAATCGTCAAAGCAATGGATGAATTTGCGGGTTTAGAGAATTACGAGAAACTTGGAGAGCTGTCCAAAAAATTAGACCAGTGTGCGGTCGAGGCGATGAAAGCGTTGATCACAAAAATTGAGTCGCTGATAGGAGACGACCATGTCCTTCGCCATCCTTGCGAAACTGATCGCACGACTCCCGTCGAATCTCTCGTGTTTCCCGGATTTCAGCTAGATCGTGACATCGAAGGGAACGTCTGTTTTCCGCTCAGGCTCTTGCTCCTTGCCGGTGACGACATCACCTTTGTCTGCGATGCGCGCATTGGCGTTTCAGCTGCCGCGTTCTTGTCCCAAGAACTTCAAAAGCGATGGAAAGATGACTTGTTAGGTTTGGGCGACTTTGTCGGAGCAACCTTGAGTGCAGGCGTCTGCATCATCCCTGTGAAGTATCCCTTCACGGAGGCCTACCGAATGGCGGAGGCTGCCTGCCGATCTGCTAAAGAAGACAAGCCAGATCTCCCGGCGAACACACTCGACTGGCACGTCGCAACCCAGGCTTTGCCGGCAACCCTCGCGGAGGTGCGAGGCGACCTTAAGATCGATATTGGATTTTCAGGTACGCAAACGAATCACGCATTACTTCATCAGCGACCGGTGCGATTGGGTACTACTTCATGTCGTGACTTTCAAGCCGTGCAAGCTGTGGTGTTGTCCTTCCAAAAGGGATCCGAGGGACAACCTCGTTCGGTGGCGAAAGGTCTACGGGGAAGCCTCCGAGGTGGTCCAGATGCAGTCAGAGCTTTGGTTGCCGATCGGAAAATGAAGCTCCCAGAAGTGCCCGGTACTGACCATCCAGACGCCGGATTCTTTGCCGGTCGGAGTTGCTACTGGGATGCAATTGAACTGATGGACATCTACATCCCCCTGGAGGTGAAAAATGGCGTCTAACAAAAAGAAATCGAAGAATCCTCCGTCGAATCCCAAACCGAGAGAAAATACTGTCGCGTCCAAGTTCGCGAAGATGAGACTAGAAGTGCTGTCCGATGCGCTCTTCTCAGATGGATATGAGGTGGCGGGAATCGCCGATAATGACATCTCCCACGACGAGTTTGGTTTTCCCGTAATTCGGGGCAAGCGGATCAAGGGACTGATCGTTGAAGAGGTGGCAAATCTACTGTTTGCCCTTAGTCTGCATGCTGTCGATCTGAGCGAAGCGGCCAAGTCTCTTTGCGGAGAGTCTGGAGCACTGGCGGGAAAGCTCGACCAAAGATCCTTCCGGGTCCCTCTTGCGGATCGGGCAGCCCTCATCGAGGCAAGATACAGCTTCGATGAGATCATTGAGCAGTACACCACGATTCGGAGGCAGACGGCGATCTCTGCCGTGCTAGGAACGCCGAAGAATGGGAGTCTCAGAGCAGCAAGGACGCTCAAGCGGGGACTCGTCCTAGAAACGCAAATTGAACTCACGGGAATGAGCAAGGAAGAACTCTGCTTACTGCACTACGCGGTTGCGGCGACACGACGTGGTGGAGCAAACAGGACCCGCGGAGCCGGCAAAATCAGGTTGACGCTTGATGGCCAAACGCCAGACCTGACTCCACTGAAAGGAGATCGAAAGTGATCCTCGTCCCCATCCAAGTGCGCTTGACTGAGCCTGCCGTATTGACATCACCTGACGGAGACGACAACATCGTCAATACGCTCGACTTCATTCCAGGGTCGATGATCTTGGGTGCATGGGTCGCAAGAAACCTTCAGAATGTGGACGCCTATTTAGGCGGAGACTTCTCCTTCGGTTGCCTCTACCCCATGGCGGCCGTGGATGGCGACGTGGTCGACCTCCAGCCAACGGTGCCAACCCCGCTCTCTTATCATGCGCTGAAGCGTGGTGCTGTTTGTGTCCGCAATGCCGCTGTCACTGAGATTGACGCGGAAATGGAACCGGTTCAAGCGCGCTACGTGTTTGAGAACGGCAAAGTGATGTTGGTCTCACCGCGACGTGAGCAGCACATTCACCTCGAACGAGACAGGGCGGCGGGTACTGCTACTGCAGATGGCGGCAACGTCTTTCGATATCAGTCGATCAACGAGCTTGAGGTGTTCTCTGGCTACATCGCCTGCACAAAGGACTTTCGAGCAGGGCTACTCAAAAATGGGCCATCAGACATGCGAATCGGCAAAAGTCGAGGAAGTGAATATGGAGGTCATGGCGTTGTCTCGATTGGCAGCCCAGTCCAGGCAGAAAGCGCGAAGGGCCGTTATCTCATTTTGCGGAGTCCAATGATTGCGCGGCGGAGCAATGGAACGGCGGACGGGAGCTTGGTCGCTCTACTCGAAACCTTAGGCATCAGCTCGGATAACGTAGAAAAATCCTTCGTGCGAGCGATCACCATCGGCGGATTCCTATCAATAAGCGGTCTTCCGCGAGACCGGATGCGTGCGGTTGACCAAGGGTCGGTGCTGGTGCTGAAGGAGCCGATTACGCTTACTGCAGAGCAACTCTGGCTCGGATGTGGGCTGAGAACAGAAGAAGGGTTTGGTCGACTTGCTCTCAACGAAAAGTGGGAGAAAGAATATGATCTGGTTTTAGAAGAGAATCGGGCTCAACTGCTTCTTAGAAGCGCGGCTGACACGGAGCAGCCAAACCAAGCATCAGAAGCAATGCAAGCCAACTTAAGAACAGCGCGCATCCAAAAGTCGTTAGAGCGGTCAATCGATCGAGTCGCCAGACTTCAGGCGATGGGGGCAGAACTTTATCTCAACAAGAATCAACTCTCCGAACTGCTGGCCGCCGCCCAGGAGAGTGTCGAAAAATTCAAAGAAGTGGTCCAAAAGAACCTAACTCGAAGCGCCACTCACTCACAGTATGCTGCGACCAAGATCAACGGCAAATCAATCGAGAACTGGACGGCCACCTTCGTGGATGCTCTTGAGACGTGGGTGCCTCCGCCAAATTCTCGGTGGAAGAATGCTTGGAAACCTCAGGGGAGTGCCCAGAATTTTCTCAAAGCGGTCATCCGTCAAATGCAGAAGAGGGGTGGAAAAAGTGGGTAAGTGGAATGCTAGCTCGTCCCGCGGAATCTACGGAAGGCTGTTCGTTCGAGGAACGCTGGAACTCGTGTCCGATGCGCACTTTGGCAACGGAGATGAAGCAGAAGGCTTGGACATGCCCTTGCTAGTCGATGAGTCCAGCCAAGGCCCTCTCTTGCCAGGCACAGGACTTGCGGGGGCGTTGCGTAACTTCCTCCGCGAGATGGGAGAAGATCCTGATTCGCTCATGGGATCTTCATCGGGCAAAATTGAGCAGAGCGCTCTTATTGTCGAGGATGCGTTTGGAGAGGTTTCCCCCGCGGGCCCGAGTAGAGAGTGGAGGGGCCATGCGCGTGATCCGCAAAGCGGCACGGTGGCGGATGGAGCCCTATACAACTTCCAAACTTGGCAACCCGGAACGAAATTCAAACTCCTTTTTGAGCTTCCGATTCTTGAACCAAAATTGGTATCAATTTGGGCTGGGAAGCTTCCTGCCCTCCTCAGATCGGCGCTCAGCGGACTCCACGCTGGTGAAGGTGGTATCACTCTTGGAGCGAAAAAATGTCGCGGGTATGGACAAGTACAGGTCGTTGACTGGGAGTTTGCCTATTTCGACTTTCAATCCGGGCTTCAAGCAATCCGTGACTACTACGACTTTTGTGTTTCTGGCAAAGCGCCCTGGAATTCCCTCGACGTCAAGGTGAGCTCTCCAAAAGAGATCACCCGAATTGAAGGCGAATTTTGGCTGGTCGGAGGGGCGATGTTTGGAGCAAGCGCCACTCCTGCGGGTGGTGTCGCCCGAACTCATGAGAAGGTTCTTGGAAAACCTGTAATGCCTGCCAAAGAGTGGACCTCAGCCGTCCGCAACCACGCAGACCGCCTCGTGAGGGTGAAAACCGGCGAGCCATCTGGTTCACTTACCAGCATCGTCATTGGCCTATTTGGTTCCACTAAATGTGCTAGCCGAATTCGAACCACGACCGGATTCATAGAGAAGTCGAAGACCGATCTGGAGGTGTCCGGAATCCTAATTGACCGACTTACAAACAGTGTCTTGGGAGGAGGGAAGTTTGATTACAACCCGACTCTCGGCGACCCTACTTCGAAAGATCACGATGCCACTGTTCGACTAGTAATGGAAATTAGAGATGCCACCCCTGCCGAACTCGGGCTCATCCTATCTACTTACTTTGATCTTGCAGTGGGGGTAGTCCCCGTCGGGGGCCTTGTCAATCGTGGCTACGGGACATTGCACATCAAGGGGCTTACCGTGAAACAAGGCAATCAAAAGGCAAATTACACATTCAAGAAGCCGGAATATCCTCTTGATCCCCCGACTCTGGACAGTAATGGCGCGGACCAAGGGTGGATCTCAGACGCCCTGGCTGAATTTGAAACAATACCGAAAGGAGAGAAGCAGAAGTCGTGAGAACGAAAATCGACATTCCCGAGCGATGGGAGCAGGTGAAAATCGCTGACTTTTCTGACTTCGTGAAGGGGATGCCAGAAGGGTTTCTGCTTGTTCACCAGACGGCTGCTGTGCTCTGGGGCACTTGGGACGGGAAAAAGGAGTCTTGGGCTTCTGATCGGTTTGACGAAAAGAAGATACGCGAGATGCGCGCTTTTTGCCTAACAGAAGAGCGGTTTGCGTGGAAGGAAGGCAAAGAGTGGAAGGCCCGCAGAATCGTGCAATGTGCCGACGGAGAGTTCCTCAAGGCCTTTGACGAGGACATGTTCCTTTGGGGAACAGATTCAAAACCGGGGACCCCGGGATTTCTTGAATGGAGTGAGGGCGTTCAGGGCATTCATCAAGCCCTTCCTCAACTCGGCGAAAGGTTGCCTCGACTCAAAGTAAGGCAGTTCCTGAGCCAAGATCCACAAACTTTCGAATGGCGAATTGTCGCTCATCGACTTGTCAATCTCATCCCGGGGGAGAAATAGCGAAATGTCATACGAGACGATTAAGACAGAAATTACGCGAACTCAGGCGACGAAGTTTAGGGCCAATCAGGTCGCGCACGCAACCTACAATTTCGTCCCTCTACCAGAAACGCTGGTTGCGTGCAATCTGCTTGAGGATGGCTTCATGGAAGTCCTTCCTCCGCATGACACCTTCGTTGAAGGGAGACTGCACGGGCATATCGACCTCACGATCACTACCGAAACGGAGACGTATGTTAGGCAGGCAGCGAGGTTCGACCCGCAGAACGGACATCAGGTTCCCGAAGATGAATTCTTCTACCTAACAGATGTGGATCGGCCAGCTATCCCTGGGTCAACTTTGCGAGGGCTGATTCGATCTGTCTACGAGATCGCGACCTTCGGGAAGTTCGCTTGGGTGTCCGACGAGGCTCTGTTCTATCGTGGCTTTGGAGTCGACAATGTTTACAAAAACTATGTGAACAAGATGGTCAATCCTGGGCATGGAGCGGGGGGAAAGACGAAGGCTGGCTATCTGAAAAAGGAGGGACGCAAGTATTTTATTAAGCCTTGTGACTTCGAAACTGAGCCCTATCTCGGTCATAATCGCACCGGTTTCGTGGACTCCATCAATGGAAGAGACACCGTCGTGGGAGGGCTCTA
>JBBRHU010000137.1:0-8188 GCA_038222255.1 Fimbriimonadales bacterium
AATTCAGTTCGCTACGGCAAGCTCATCCACGGCGATGACGGCCTAGTTTCGATCTTCACGGAGGGCAAGAGCTTTACAGGAGACGAGACGCTCGAATTCTCGATGCACGGCTCGCGGATATCCGTCTCAATCTTCCTTGAACACTGTTACAGACTCGGCGCGCGCCTCGCTGACCCGGGCGAATTTAGCCAGCGGGCTTTTTTGAATGGCCGAATCGACTTGACGCAGGTTGAAGCCATACGAGATTCGATCGAAGCCGCAACTCACCTCCATTTCAAACTTGCCACGCAGAACCGAGAAGGAGCATTATCAGGCCGTATTCGTTCTTTGCGAACGGAAGTCGGGAAGATCCTTTCCCTGATTGACGTGTCTGTGGATTTTAGTGAGGAGCTGGGCGACTTTGACTACTCCGGCGTCACGGTTCAGCTTGAGATTCTCTCCGGACAGCTTCGCAAGTTGGCCCAGCAAGCTGTCCCGAGCCGCTATGTTAGGCACGGGCTACGAATCGCGCTCGTGGGCCAGCCGAATGCTGGCAAATCCTCGCTCTTCAACGCTCTCCTTGGCCGTGATCGTGCGATCGTAACCGAGGTCGCCGGCACCACGAGGGATACGATTGAGGAAGCAACTGAAATTGCGGGAGTCCCGGTCGTGCTTATCGATACCGCTGGCCTTCGTGAGGCCAAAGATAAAGTCGAGGAACTTGGCATCGCTAGAACTAGGACCGCGCTTCGACTGGCAGACGTCGCGATTTACCTCTTCGATGGAGCGCTCGGATGGGACGGACAGGATGAGATCCTTTTGCAAGAGTGCAAGATTCCAACGCTCGTAGTCGCGACTAAGGCAGACCTCGGTGCGGCCGAGGAAAGGTTTACTTCAATAAGCAGCGACACTGGATTTGGAATGGAGAGCATCGAGAAATGGGTCGCTGAGATGGCCGAGTTAGAGTCACTTGAGGTGCTCATCTCGCCCGACCAAGAGTGCTCGCTCACAGAAGCGTCCCATGCTGTCCTGGCGGCTGCGAACGTTTTGCGGCAAGAACTTCCGTTCGATCTGGCGACTGTCCATCTACAAGAGACCCTTCACCTTTTGGGCCAGATCACCGGAGAAACGGCGGATGAAGACATGCTAACACGAATGTTTAGTGACTTTTGCGTCGGTAAATGATAGTCTTAGATTGGACACATGGAAACACCGACTGAAAATCAAGTCAGCCCCGAATTTGTGGCGGTTGCAGAAAGACTCCTTGACAATCGTGATCGGATGATCGCACGCATCGAAGCTCTGCCAGCAGACAAACAGGTCAAACCCAATCCAGCAGGGGGATTCTCCCCGCTCGAGTTGCTCAGCCACATGGCGTTATCGGAGCAGATGTACATCGATCTCTGGCACAAGACCGATCGCCAGAAGTTTACAGGCCAGCTTCCGAAGCCCAACTTTCTGTACCACAAAATTAAGGCCGCAATGATGAAAGCGAAGCCGCTTCCTGCGCCGAAGGATTTTCGCCCTCGAACTCAGCCGTTACTCGACCAGGGCAAAGAACATTGGATTAGGACTTCAAACGAGCTTCTCGGGCAACTCTCATCCTTGCGATCCCCTCACACAATAGCGGTCAAGCACCCACTCCTCGGGACGATGTCGGCATTAGATGTGCTCGGATTAGTTGAGGCTCATCACCACTATCACGACGTTCGGTTCCCCTGGTAGCTAAAAACGTGGAACCGAACATGGTGAATTTGAGTATGAATATGTAACAATCAAGCGACTTGAGCGTTAGAGACTCACATGCGATTCGACAAACTCACCCTCAAACTCCAAGAAGCATTTCAGTCGGCACAAGGAATCGCCGAAAAGTATAAGCAGTCAAGCATTGAGGTCGAGCATCTCCTCTTTGCTTTGGTGACCCAAGAAGAGGGGATCGTCCGTGCGATCCTCCAGAAGATCGGAACTGAATCAAGTGTAATCACGTCCGAGATTCGGGATACCCTTGACCGCCTCCCTAAAGTATTAGGCGCAAGCGCCAGTCTCGGGGCAACCATTGGAGCCCGACTTCAGCAGGTGTTCAACGTTGCCTTCCTTGCGGCGGAAAAGCGCGGTGATGAGTACGTTTCGAGCGATCACATGCTACTCGCAATCTCCGAGGATGCGGGAGATGCAGGCAAAATACTTCGGTTGCACGGTGTCACCAAGGCGGCACTGGAGACAGTGATCGACGAGATTCGAGCGGGCCGAAAAATCACCGATGCAAACGCCGAAGATCGGTTCCAAGCTCTGGAAAAATATGGGGTGGACCTCACTGCGAGGGCACGAGAGGGAAAGCTCGATCCGGTCATTGGTCGAGACGAAGAGATTCGACGCGTCATCCAGGTGCTTAGCCGTAGAACGAAGAATAACCCAGTGCTGATTGGCGAGCCTGGCGTTGGTAAGACAGCGGTCGTCGAAGGGCTTGCTCAGCGAATCATCAGTGGCGACGTCCCAGAAGGGCTCAAAGATAAGCTCGTCATCTCGCTTGACCTCGGAGCGCTCATCGCAGGCGCAAAATATCGCGGTGAGTTTGAGGATCGGCTGAAGGCGGTCCTCGAAGATATTAAGAACTCGAACGGACAGATCGTGCTCTTTATCGACGAGTTACATACCCTCGTCGGCGCCGGCAAAGCGGAGGGTTCAATGGACGCCGCGAACATGCTCAAGCCGATGCTGGCGCGTGGTGAACTGCGCTGCGTTGGTGCAACGACGTTGAACGAGTATCGACAATATGTCGAGAAAGACAAGGCACTCGAACGTCGATTCCAGATGGTCTTGGTCAAGGAGCCCTCGGTCGAAGAGACGATTTCGATTTTGCGCGGACTCAAAGAGCGCTACGAGATTCACCACGGTGTTCGCATCATGGACTCTGCGCTCGTAGCTGCAGCCACTCTCTCGAACCGTTACATCAGCGATCGGTTTCTTCCGGACAAGGCAATCGACCTCATGGACGAAGCTGCATCGCGCCTGAAGATCGAAATCGAGAGTGTCCCTGTGGAGATTGATGCCCTTGAGCGCCAGGCAGCTCAACTCGAAATAGACCGAGAGGCGCTACGTAAGGAAGAAGACGACGCGAGCAAGGAGCGACTCGTCACCACTGAGCGAAAGCTCGCCGAACTTAACGAGAAGGCTTCAGGACTCCGAGCAAACTGGCAACGCGAGAAGGGGGGCATTGAGCACATTCGGTCGCTCAAGGACCAACTCGATGTGCTCCGAACCCAACTGGAGGCGGCCCAGCGAGAAATGGATTGGGCACGCGCAGCTGAGATTCAGCACGGGCAGATTCCTTCGCTCATGAAGCGCCTAGAATTTGAAACTGCTGAGATCGAAAAGAAGCAAGAAGGTGGCCGCATGTTAAAGGAGCAGGTCGATAGCGAAGATATCGCCGAGGTCGTTAGCAAATGGACGGGGGTGCCCGTCAGCCGTCTCTTGCAGGGCGAGATGCAGAAGCTCCTCACGATGGAAGACGCTATGGCAACTCGTGTTGTGGGTCAGGAAGAGGCACTACGAGCGGTTTCTGATGCTGTCCGACGTTCGAGATCTGGCCTAGCCGATCCGAATCGTCCGATCGGTTCATTTCTCTTCCTCGGTCCAACCGGTGTCGGTAAGACTGAGACTGCAAAGGCACTCGCTGAATTTTTGTTCAATGATGAGAAGGCAATGATTCGCATCGACATGAGCGAGTACAGCGAGAAGCATTCCATCTCTCGCCTCATCGGTGCCCCTCCGGGATACGTTGGATATGAAGAGGGCGGTCAACTTACCGAAGTTGTACGTAGACGCCCCTATAGCGTCATTTTGCTGGACGAGGTCGAAAAGGCTCACCCAGAGATCTTTAATGTGCTGCTCCAGGTGCTTGACGACGGACGACTAACTGACGGTCAGGGACGCACTGTCGATTTCAAGAATACAGTGCTGATCCTGACGTCAAATATCGGCTCACACTTCTATGGAGACCCGTTCTCGGAATCGGGTCCATCGTTCGAAACTACAAAATCGCAAGTCCTAGCAGAGGTTCACCACCACTTCCGTCCAGAGTTCTTGAACCGACTTGACGACATGATCGTCTTCCGAAGCCTGGGCATCTCGGACATTCGGAACATCGTAAAGATTCAGCTTCGTAAACTGGCCGAGCGACTGGCGGAACGGCGGATTACTCTCACCTTGAGCGATGCCGCTGGACTCCAAATCGCCACTGCAGGTTACGATCCAATCTTTGGCGCCCGTCCGCTCAAGCGAGCGATTCAGCGCGACATAATGAATCCGCTTGCGCAGTCGATCTTGAAAGGCGACATTCGCGACGGAACTGAAGTGCACATCGACTTTGCAGACGGCGAGTTCCGATTCAGCTAGTCGCTGAAACTGTTCGCCCCCGAAAAATCGGGGGCGAACATTATTCGCTCTAGTCACAAGCCCAATACCAAGTTCCCTCTGTGGGATGGAGATCGGGATTTCGCTGGCCCGTCGGAGCTACGATCGTCGCATCAAAGGCTGCCGTTCCAGCCATGAATTTGCTGTGGCCATCTGCAAAGACGGCCGACCCACCGTTCGTGTGCCATTTTCTATAGTAGTTGTCCGGCGACGGACAGTCATAGCCGTAACGATTACAGGCGTCGGTGGTCATATCTCTACCGAATTGAGCGACCTGCTCGTCTCTCATCACGCGGCTTCCAGCGGGATCAACAAACGACCCTTCGTTGACAATGCTCGTTGAAGTTCGCAAAGTGTTGTTCGACGAGGATTCGCCGGCAACAACTGAGTAGAAGCATTTTGTAAACCGGTAGCTGCTTCCGTATGCTTGCCAATAACTGTTGGTGCCAGGAACATCAAGCGCTGTATAAGGTCCACCAGAATCTAGCGGGCACTTAAAGATGTCCATCAGCGGCGTGATTTGCAATCCCGTCACCGGGTCAATTCGGGATTTTCCACTGCCGGTATACGGTGCAATGAGCACCTCGACGCCTTTGTGACCGGGCTTGCCTGCGGCAGGAATAGAGTTGTAGGCATAGTGAATGGGCATCGTGCCATCGACATCGCCAACATACATATTGAGTGCCAAGCCGATCTGGCGCGTGTTGCTGATGCATGCGGTCTGCTTCGCCGATTCCTTCGCCCGAGCGAAGACCGGGAATAGAATCGCCGCAAGAATCGCGATGATGGCGATCACGACAAGGAGCTCAATGAGCGTGAATGCGTTTTTTCTGTGCATAGCTTCTCCCAAAAAGTCAAACCGCACGACTGCGGTCTGACCGGGCAAGCCCAGTGCATTCCTTCCGCAATCCCTCCGTCGGTATTAACCGAATCAGGTTCATAGGGTCATCCGGTACTCCGGAACTCTCAGCCAATGGCTCCCCTCTGCAGGCAAACTTTTCTTAACTTTTAGTATACGATGCTACGGCCCGTCGGTATAGGCTTCTTTCAAACGCTCGCAGAAGTCTCTCAGTGCCTCTTCTAGGGGCGGCATCGCACCGACTGCTACGTCGAACTCTGAAGTATCAAGCACCGAGTATTGCGGGCGCCTTGCAGGAGTGGGCCAATCGGCCGTCGTGATCGGATCAACCGAAACGTCGAGCGGAGGTGACCACGCAGCGAGGACCCGAACTGCGAACTCGAACCAAGACATCGTTTCTGGGCCAGTTGCGTGATAAATCCCCGGAAATGGAGAGCCCATGATTAGCTCGACCAGCTTCGAGGCGAGATGCCCCGCGTAGGTCGGATTTCCAACTTGATCTGCCACGACTCGAAGCGGCTTTTGGGCAAGAGCTGCGCGCAGTATTGACCTCGGGAAACTCGGGCCGTTCGCTCCGAAGAGCCAACTGGTCCGGACGACGACTCCGTTTACTTGATTTCGTATCACAGCGAACTCGCCCTCAAGCTTGGATTCGCCGTACTTTCCTAGCGGGCGTGTGACAGCGTCAGTCGCATAGGGCGCTTGGGATCGACCATCAAACACATAATCCGTGCTCAAATGCAGTAGCCTGCAGCCAATGGCTTGCGTCGCAGTTGCAAGATATCCCGGGGCTAGCGCGTTCAGTTCGTAGGCTTGCTGCGC
This sequence comes from Fimbriimonadales bacterium, assembly GCA_038222255.1. Classification (GTDB taxonomy): domain Bacteria; phylum Armatimonadota; class Fimbriimonadia; order Fimbriimonadales; family Fimbriimonadaceae; genus Fimbriimonas. Next base: position 6,074 of record JBBRHU010000137.1, read on the forward strand.
TTCAGTTTCCGCTTTATCGACAGCTGTGTAGGCCGCACAGTTGATGCACCAATCGGGCGTACCCCACTGCTTCGCGACTATTTGCGAGACAGACTCAAGGTCGGTGAGGTCAAGTTGCTGTGAAGAGGGGGCAACGAACTCGATTCCACGAGCGTGGAGCGCGCGGGCCACTTCTGACCCGAGCATTCCTGATCCACCGACAAGTAAGACCTTCGACATCGGCTAGAGCTTCGCGATGACTGCATCGCGGAATTCAGCGGTGGACGCTGTCCCCCCAATATCTCGAGTCGTGTGCTTTCCTTCGGACAAAACTTTGAGCACTGCCTTGCCGAGATTATGGGCAATATCGTTTTCCCCGATGTGCCGGAGCATCATGAGTGCACTGAACAGCAATGCGGTCGGGTTCGCGATTCCTTTCCCGGCGATGTCCGGTGCGGAGCCGTGGACGGCTTCAAACACGGCGCAGTTCTCACCAATATTCGCTCCGGCAGCAAGCCCGAGTCCGCCGACGAGTCCAGCGCAAAGGTCGCTGACGATGTCGCCGTAGAGGTTCTCCGTGACAATGACATCAAACTGCTCAGGTCGGGTCACCATCTGCATACAGCAGTTGTCGACGATTATGTCGTCTGCCTTGATGTCCGAATAATCAGCGGCTGCCTTGTAAAACTCCTCAAGAAACATTCCATCGGTGAGCTTCATGATGTTCGCCTTGTGGACAGCCGTCAGGCGCTTTCGACCCTGCTGGCGAACCATCTCAAATGCGTACTTGAAGAGACGTTGGCAGCCTGGTCGAGTGACAACCTTAACTGCCTGTGCAATGTCCTTGTGCGGTTGGAATTCGATTCCAGAGTACAAGCCTTCTGTATTCTCACGGACAATGATGAGGTCGATGCGTGTGTCCGTATAGTGGCCCTTCACGCCAGGGAGTGATCGCGTTGGGCGAACATTTGCAAAAAGGTCCAGTGCTTTTCTTAAAGCAACATTCGCGCTCGTATGTCCCGTCCCGATTGGGGTCGTCGTAGGTCCCTTGAGGGCGATGCCTAATTCTCTGATCCTGTCGATTGTCTCGATCGGCATCGCGGCCTTTCCTTTGTCCAGAGCCGGTTGTCCAGCCTCAAGGAACTCGTATTCAGCCTCAAACCCGCCCGCCTTCAGCATATTGAGAACCACCGCTGTGATCTCTGGGCCGATGCCGTCGCCTGGGATTATCCCGATCTTTCTCGTGCTCATTACTACTATATTGGCTCACCGGCCGCCCAGAAGCAGTCTGACGTAACGGGGTTGATCATTGCGCGTATGATCAGATAAGGAAGCAAGAAGATGCAATCGACAATGCGAGTTTTGGCAGGGGTTTTCGTTATGGCAATGATCGCCAGTTCGGCCCTACCCCAAGGGCGGGGAAATGAGCGAGAGAAGAACTCTGGCGGGAGTTCATCTAGGGGCTCCGGCATCGGATCTGGCTCTAGCTCAGGATCCGCTGGTGGATCATCTAGCTCCCGTGGGTCAGGATCTGGCACCACATCAGGAAGTTCTCGGGACCGAGGAGACAACGGTTCACAAGGATCGGATCGTGGACGAAGCGATCGCGGTGGATCTGGCGGTTCGACCGCAACCGGACAAGGTTCTGGTTCCGATCGTGGACGTTCCGACCGTGGAGGTTCTGATCGCGGAGGTTCTGATCGCGGACAGTCTGAGCGTGGAGGCTCAACCGGTTCGGGCGTTTCTCAAGGTAGCGGCTCCGACCGTGGCCGAAGCGATCGTGGCGGATTTGGTGGCTCAACTTCTTCGACCCAAGGTTCCGGCAACGATCGAGGACGCGGCGGAAACACTACTGGCGGAACCCAAGGTTCTGGCAACGATCGAGGACGCGGCGGTAACACTACTGGCGGAACTCAAGGTTCTGGCAATGATCGAGGTCGGGGTGGTAACACCACTGGCGGAACCCAAGGTTCTGGCAATGATCGAGGACGCGGCGGTAACACTACTGGCGGAACCCAAGGTTCTGGCACCGATCGAGGTAGGGGTGGCAACACTTCCGGCGGAATCAGCAACCGCACCGGCGGGAATAGCGACTTTGGCTCCCGACGCGACTCAGGCTCCAACGGGCGAGGTGGA
>JBBRHU010000138.1:0-8169 GCA_038222255.1 Fimbriimonadales bacterium
TGGCTAGCACCGGTCGCGCCGGCATGGACCTCCTTGTGAGCGGTCCGACGGGTGCTTACTTGACATTGAAATTCTGGGCCAGTCTCTCTGCAGCTCAGCGTCGTGCCCTAGAGAACGGTCAAGTTCTGCCTGTGAGCAACCTGTCTGGAACTCAGCCCACGACATTGGCGACCGACGTCTTCTACGCAGATAGCGGGCCGTACAAAGTCGAAGAGCAACAGGCGAACCCAGCTGCGCCACCAGTCCGCAGGTCTGTCTCGATCTCGGCAACTGCCGCCTCCGCGCCGGGAATGTCGTTTATGCCGTTCTTCGGACTTGGCGACGAGCGGACTGACCTGCTTCCGAGTGGTGTAGATCCACGTGGAACAGTATCGGGCTCCGTACAACGTGGTCAACCGGTGCTCGGCTCAGCAGGAGCCGGCGAGCGCGAACGAGTATACGACGCAGGATCGCTCGGTGCTGAAAAGGCGATGCAAGGCCAGGAATTCGGCGGCGGTGCTAAATTGCCGACGACCTTCATTCCGCTTGATCAAGTCACGATAACGCTGAACTTCGACCTTGGACCTTCGATCAAAATGAGCAGATCACTTAGCGGAATGGCGCTCCGCCCGAATGCTCGCCAAGTCGGTTACGACGACCTTCCTTCCGATTTTAAGCGACAAACCGAGGAGGCAGAGAAGCGACTCCGCGAAGCCATGGCGACCCGGGGATCGTTCTCAGGTGGAGGCGTGCGAAAGGTTATCCCCCCGCAACCCTAAACCAAGTCCGTGCACCTAGGTAGAGTTGGGACGAGCTGTTCAAACGATGGTTGCGTCCCTACTCTCCCTCTACATTCCTTTCCAAAGTGTCTCGGAAGAAAGGGTAGTCCTCCCACAGACAACTTCATCGCTTGAAGCCGTGGCCTCGGCGATCAAACTTAAGGTTCCGAAGCTAACGATTAACGTTCCCACCAAGCTATCACAGGAGATCGTTTGGGTTCAAATCAAGGAACGTTCCGTCCGCGAGATCGTCGACCTACTCGCCAAGGCCCTAAAAGTCGAGGTGAGCTGGATCTCATCTTCACGTGTTGACATCACGATTCCAAAAGACTGGGAGCGCAAGATTCGGGAGGAAGAACTTGGTGGCCGAATCAAGAGGCTGCGAGCAGGAACTGGAGATCGTGGGATGGTCGCTGGGCTCCCTACGCAAGCGGTCACGAGCCTTTCGAATCCGAAATTCAATCTCCTCTGGATGGCGATAAGCAAGATTGCCCCAGAGATCCTTGCCGAACTTGAGCCCGGTGAGAGACGGGTCTTTTCAACGCATCCTACGAATTTGCAACTCCCGCTGAAGGGGCTCGAATCGTATTTTTCGGCTACTCCTGCGTGGTTGAGAGAGCCGCTCGGACAGTTTGATCAAATTATAACGCCGACGTCAATGCCCATGATGCGTCAACTTTCGTTCAACATCGGAAACCCCGCTCTCGGCCTTGGCAAGATCAGCGTAGTCGTGCAACGAAGGAACACGAGCGAAGCACTTTCCGTCCAACTCCTCCTTCTAGATACGAATGGCGGGAATCTCGGATCGGTGTCTCAGATGCTGTTTCCAAAGTCAGATCGGCCGGTTCGCTCGCAAAAAATTCAACCATTGAAGTTCGAGGCGAAAACTCTTCAGTGGGCGAGTGCACTCCGAACTGGCAAATCTGACGACTACGTCGCGAGCGTTGGCGGCGAATCTGGACTCTCTATGTCCGTGCGAAACATGGGGACGAGCGGACCCAATGCCCCTCTGGAGAACTCCGAGAGATCTTTCATGACGAACCTGCGAGCGCACGAACCGCTTAGCTTGGTATCGAGCGTGCTCAGCCAGATTTCACCAACCGACGAAGTTATTGCCTGGTTGCCGGACGAATCGCTACTCCATGCCACAAAGGTGATTAACGATCGGATTCCGGTCGGGGCAAAGCTCGCCAGCGAGAACCTTTTTGATTTCGGGTTATTGTCCACGACTGAGAGTGGCGTGAACTTGATCACTCCTATCCGGCCCTGGACTGCAATTTCGCAGCGAGCAAACCGGGTAGCCATCACCAAGCTCCTCGGGTCAGTCGAAAAGAATCGGCTCCCAACCATCGACTCGCTTCTCGAATTCGCGACTGTACAGAAGAAGGCACCGACGCGGTCTGACCTGGATGGGTTGTATTTTCAAGCCTTGGGACGGGCAGGCTTGGATGATCTCTTGTCTGGAGAGACAGGCAGTTACCCGCTCCTTCGCTTCCTTGGAAGCCTGAGTGCTGGTGCACGCAGTTACTTGAGCCAAGGAGGGGAAATTCAAACAAATCTTCTCTCACCAGCGCAACAAAGGTCACTTCACAACGACGTGTTTCAGGCCGATGAATGCCCGATTTTGCTCCGACCTGGAACCCCGCCGGTGCGGTCGAGTGCGATGATGTCGATGTCCGGGGTGAATCCCACGACGGGCAGGTCCGAGTCGTCAAGTATCTCGATCATTCGAACTGACGACGAGCGGACGGATTTGCTTCCGAACGGCATCTCGAACTCTTCTTCGATCCGGGTCAAGATTGAGACGGAGGAGGCAGCACTCCGATTTATGCGGGAGGGATTCGACGAGGAAATCCTCAATCCGTTCGAAGTCTCAATGCTGGCAGTGAATCGCGGGGGCAAAGTCAGCTTAAGCGGCAGCTACCTGCCCGTGTTGGTGTACCACGTGACGCTCACCTACCAACTTCGCGAAAAGGTTGTGATGAACCGATCTCTGAAGCATTTTGGAAGAATCCCTGGCGCTGAGCCAGGGAAATTCGAGCAACTTCCAGAAACTTTCCAGAATGAAGTCTTACGACAACTCCAGAAGCGCTCAAAGTAGCGCGACCTGATCCCGGTAAATCTATCTGGTTTGCCCTGCAATCAGAGTCTTGGACCCGAAATTGACGAACAGTAAGTTGAGTAAGCCATGGTGAACAGCAGTAAGAAAGCCAAGAATTTGAATATGCGTCAATGGGTGCTGCTTTCCGGGCTCGCAATTGTTGCCCTTTGTGGGTGTCACCCGACGGTTTCGTCTGGGACTCCAGTGAGCGTAGAAGAATACGCAACCTATGCCGATATTCCGCTCTACCCGAACGCGGTTGAGACAGAGGACTCGCTCCTCGTCCCGACAAAAGATGCGGGCGGATACATCAATTACCGAATGGAATCCACCACGAACGATCCCATCGACAGCGTCCGACGTTTTTATCTCGAACAATTGAAGATGGAAGCTACCGGAAACCAAGAGGCGTGGAACTTCATGGGCAAAAGTAAGCACGGTAACGAGATCAGTGTCAATCTCGTGCGAACTGAAAACGGGACGGAGATCATTCTGAACTCAATCTCCAAAGAGCTTCCTAAGCGGTAGCGGTCAACCGTCGATAACCTAGGAGTCCGTGCGTCACGCGGGTACAACTTCTATGTATGTCCGACCGTTATGAGCCATCTCAATTTGAAGCCAAATGGCGTCAGCGCTGGAAAGAGGCGGAAATCTTTACGACCCGAACTGAAGAGGGTCGCCCAAAATTTTATGGGATGGACTTCTTTCCCTACCCTTCAGGGGCCGGGCTTAGCGTCGGACACTGCCGCAACTACGTTCCTACAGACGTGATCTGCCGCATGAAGGTCATGCAGGGCTTCAACGTTTTGCACCCCATGGGCTTCGACGCCTTTGGACTCCCAGCAGAGAACGAAGCGATCAAGCGCAAGTCTCACCCAGCGCCGATGATTGAGCGTTACGCCGCCAACTATCGTCGCCAGATGGATCTGATCGGCGTGAGTTACGACTGGTCACGAGAGTTCAAGAGTTCTGATCCTAGCTACTACAAGTGGACGCAGTGGATCTTTGAGCGACTCTTCGAGCGAGGTCTGGCTTATCGTTCAATGGCGGCAGTGAACTGGGATCCAATCGACAAGACGGTTCTTGCGGACGAAGAAATCGTTGGCGGGCGGGCCGAAAGATCTGGAGCCTTGGTCGAAAAGAAGTGGATCCCCCAGTGGTTTTTCAAGATCACGGACTACGCACAACGGTTGATTGATGACCTCGACGAGCTGAATTGGCCCGAGGGAATCAAGGCTCAACAACGAAATTGGATCGGCCGAAGCGAAGGCGTTCAGTTCTCGATGACGGTTTCGATTCCGATTCACGTGCCGGACGTTCCTACTGCGCCAGATCCTCACATCGATTTGCGCAGCGAACTCGAGAAGCTTCAAGACGAGATCAGAGCCTCGGGATTTGAGCCTTCGGCGAAAGAGTCCACCATCCAAAAGGTTGGACAGATTGAACAAGACCTTCAGAAGGCTGCTGGTGCCGCCTCAGGCAAGAAGTTCGATCAAGCTGTAGATGCCGCGCACAAGGCGATGGGCAAGATGTCGTCAAATCTTGAAGACTTCGAGCTCAAGAGTCGGCCCAATGACTTCCAGTTCGAGGTCTTCACCACGCGAATCGACACGATCTTCGGTATGACCTTCTGCGTCTTGGCTCCAGAACACCCGTTGATCGACCAGATTGCTCCGCTCGTAGCGCCAGAGCACGAGCAGAATATTCGTGCCTACCAGTTGCAAGCTAAGCTGCTCAGCGACACCGATAGACAAGCAGAGAATCGAGAGAAGACCGGCGTGTTCACCGGAGCTAATGCGGTCAATCCTGCGAACGGAAAATCGGTACCCATCTGGATCGCCGACTACGTCTTGGCGACGTACGGAACTGGTGCGATCATGGCGGTTCCGGGGCACGACGAACGCGACTACGCTTTTGCGACGAAGTTCGGGATCTCAGTGATTGAAGTGATCACTCCAGGTGGAGCCCCGACCGGCGAACTCCCTTTCGTCTCGAAGGATGGGGTCCTCGTTAACTCGGGCGAGTACAGCGGCAAGGGCGTTTCCGAAGCACAAAAGGAGCTTGGCGACTGGATCGAACGACGTGGTATCGGGAAGCGAAAGATTCAATACAAGCTTCGCGACTGGCTCATTTCAAGACAGCGATACTGGGGCTGCCCGATTCCGATCATCCACGCAAAGGATGGCGAGATGCAGATGGTGCCAACCGACTGCCTCCCCGTCGAGCTCCCGCAGGTCGAGAATTACGAGCCGAGTGGCGACGGCACTAGCCCACTCGCCCATATCCCAAACTTTGTAAATACGACTGACCTGGATGGCCGCCTCGGGCTCCGCGAGACTGACACGATGGGCGGATTTGCCTGCTCCTCGTGGTATTTCCTACGTTTCTGCGATCCGCACAACTTTGAAAAGGCGTGGGAAAAGAACCTCGTCGATTACTGGATGCCGGTGGATTGCTATGTTGGCGGTGCTGAACACGCCGTCATGCACCTGCTCTACGCCCGATTCTGGACCAAGGTGCTGTACGACGCAGGTTTGGTTTCTGTGAAAGAACCGTTCAGCCGTCTTGAAAACCAAGGGCAAGTGCTCGGCATGACACCCTACCGGAAGCCGACCGAAGCCGAGAATCTCGACGTCACTGAAGAGGGAATATTGATCAGCTACGAAGAGGCAGAGACGCTGAGTGCTGAAGAAGTCTCATGGCGCTGGGCTCGAATGAGCAAATCCAAGGGCAATGTGGTTACGCCCGACGAAGCCGTAGAACACTTCGGCGCGGACGCACTTCGCCTGTACCTGCTCTTTGTCGCACCCTTCAACGCGGACGTCAATTGGAGCAACGACGGGATGTCGTCGCAGTCTCGATTCTTGAGCCGACTGTTCAAGATTGTCTCAGATGTCAAGTCCGTCTACGAACCGCGATGGCACGACTTTATCGGCTTTGGAGAGGCGGACGACAAATCACGCAAGATTCGTCGCTGGACTCATCAGACGATCAAGAAATGTACGGATGACATCGATCGATTCTCGTTCAACACCTACGTTTCGACGTTGATGATCTTCAGCAACAACTTGTCGGACATGACTCGAGACCTAACCGAACCGTCTCGCCCAGTGCAGCTCGCGCTCTCAGAAGCGATTGACGTGCTGATTCGGCTGTTGAGTCCCGGCGCGCCGCACTCCGCTGACGAACTTTGGGAGTCAATTGGCGCCAGTGGCTTTGTGTTTAATGCAGAATGGCCGGTCGCAAGTGCCGACTTGGTTGCTGAAGATGAAGTGACGATCGCGGTTCAGGTGAACGGCAAGCTGCGAGACACCTTCACTGTATCGATTGGTGCCAAGGAAGAAGATGTGAAGGCACTCGCGCTGGCATCTGAGAAGGTACAACCTCACTTAGAGGGGAAAACGATCCGCAAGGTGATCGTCATTCCCGCAAAATTGGTGAATATCGTTGCCAACTAATCCTGGTCCCAGCCCGCGCATTCTGTGGGGAGTTCTCGGAATCCTCGTTCTCGCAGGTGCAATCTTCCTGTCCAATAGGACAGCCGACACCCCAGAAGGAATTCCGGTAATCACCGACCGCGGTGGTTATGTCGATGCCATCAAGAAAGCGGAAGTGCTCTCAAAGGAAACTCTTCTCGCGGCAGATACCGGCAAGGAGCCAACGGCAGAGGAGTCAGAGAAGGTCCGCCAGAGTGCGAAGATTTTTGACGGAATCATTCGCTACCAGCCCCAGATGGTTCAACCCTACTTCTCTTCCGGTCGGTGCTACGAGCTGATTGGCCAGAAGCAAACCGCGAAAGAACGATACGAGCAAGCGATTCGCAACAAGTCGTTTGAGAACACGGATGTGGGCAAGATTGCCGCCATAGAGTCCGCCTACCGCCTCGCGCAGATCTTAACCGAGGATGGTGAAAACGAGAGAGCATTAAAGCTCGCAGAACCAGCGCTCAAGGACTTCGCCACTTTGACCTTTGCGGATGACCAAACCGCCGTGCAGAACGGCCTCGCTGCCAAATACAATACCGGCATAGCGAAGATCTACCTTCAGATGAAGAAAATCAAAGAGGCAAAGACATCGATAGACAAGGCGCTGACCTATGCTCCGGACTTCGCTGAGGCGGTTACGCTCAAGAAGTTCATTGAATCAGAATCAAAGTAGATCATGAATATTCCAACCGTTACCCCACTCGATCTCGACCAGGAGTTGAAATCCGAGAATCCTCCGCGTCTCCTCGATGTTCGCGAGGCTCACGAACTCAAGATCTCGGTTCTGCCCAATATCGTCCACATCCCTCTCGGGGAACTTGAGTCCAGGCTAAGTGAACTCGACACGGATGCTAATTGGGTCGTGATCTGTCGAACTGGAAATCGAAGTGGATCGGCGACGGAGCTCCTGATTGACAACGGGTTTACTCACGTCCGAAACATGGTCAAGGGCATGAATGGATGGGCCATGGCCGTCGACGAATCGATCGAGATGTACTAGCGCACTAGCCCTTTTTCCGCTGCTGCAGTTGATAATCATCTTTGTCGACGACCACGCTATCTAGGCGCCAGCCCTTGGAAGTCTTGATCCATCTATCGTTGGAGTGACTTTTATTTGTCAGCAAGAGTGGCTGAGTGTCAAACATGATGTTTCCGATCAGCACTCCAGAAGTGGAAGCCACGGCTGAGCTAGATTCAAACGAGAGCGAGTCAACAATAATTGTTGAGGTCGAAACCGACTTCATCTGCTTTGCCTGATCTTGCAACCCTTTCAAGAATTCAGCTTTCTTGTATTTGGACTTGTTCTTCCCTGTGTATGTGAACGTGTCGGAGAGGTTTTTGTCACACCAGGACTTCATCGCTCCAAAGTCGTTCTTTTGGTAGGCGGCTGCAAGCCGGTCGTAGGCAGCGGGAATCGTCACTTTGGGGTTTTCGGGGGGCACGAGGAGGAGTGACCAAGCAATGACGAGGCATGGGACCATGCGTTCTATGATACGTTCAATTCACAATAGAGGATGTGACCTCATCCTTCCGGTCGTTTCTCGTAGACCAGCTCACTGCAGGTGAGGCGTACTCCATGCTTTCGAGCTTGATCGTGCCGAGGCCGATAGCATTTGTTTCGACGATCAGCCGAGACGGAGTTGCAAATCTCGCGCCTTTCAGCTTCTTTGTTGCCGGCGGAGCGAATCCCCCGTCCCTCGCATTTAGCACCGTTCTAAGCGGCGAAGGCAGTGAGAAGGACACGCTGCAGAACATTCGGGCCACTGGTGAATTTGTGGTCAACATCGTCCATCGCTCGCTGGCCGAGGACATGAATCGAACGAGC
>JBBRHU010000139.1:0-8147 GCA_038222255.1 Fimbriimonadales bacterium
GCGGCTCCACATTGAGACTCTTCAAAAGGTTGGTGGTAAGTCTCCCCACCGATAAAGATAGTTCCAGCGCTTGCTCAACCTGGTGACGTTCGAGATAACCAATCCGTATCGCGATTTCAAGTTGTGTCTCCAGTTCTCGAGTGCTTCCCCGTGCAACACGGAGGAAATGTGTGAACTCCTTCCGACTCCCCCGTCCAGAACCCTCGGCAATATTGGACGGAATCGACACTGCGGCCCTGCGGATCTGGTTAGTCAAAGAAAACACCTCGGTCCTGGGAAACGACTCCGTGAGCCGATAGATCTCCTCGACCAGATCCATAGCCGTTTGCCAAACCAAAAGCTCCCGAAACCCACCCATTATTAGATGCCTGAAGATTACACCGAACGAATCCTCAGCGTCCCATAAACATCTCCATTCGGATTCCGCTCCATCCAACGACCCCACTAACTCACGAACCACGACCTCACGAACCTACGAACCCACACGGGCCAAATTCATTTAAACTAGCGCCATTGGAGGACTTTTCTTGGAAGCGGATCACGCTAGCACTCATCGGGATTGTCGTTGTCGCAGCCCTCATCTGCGGCATCGCATTTGGGGCTGAAAAAGGACTGCTCGCAATCGCGGGTATCACTGGCATCATCTTCTTGTTTATCCTGGGTGTTTATGCACTTGGGTGGGTCGCCATTCTCATTCACGAGCTAGGACACTGCGTTGCAGCGCTCCTGTGCGGCTTTAGGATTTGTGCTGTCCTCGTCCAGGGCACCGCCGTCTACTGGAACAGAAACTACAGTAAAGGCGGGTGTAAGTTCTCTTCCTACGTTTACGCTCTTAAAGAAAACCCCACGAAGTCTCAACTGACATGGTTCACCCTAGGTGGACCTATATCAACAATAATCGCCTTGGTCGTCAGCTACTGGTCTTATGTCGAAATGCCTACCTCCGGCGAATTTCTTGTAAAGTCGATGATCTTTTTGTTCTGCATCATCAATCTTGTGCTCACAGTTTCGTTCGGCTTCAGCTTTAAAGCATCTGGTGGCGACGGAGATATCCTGCATGCAATCTGGACCGATCCGGAGAAAGTGATTCGGACGATGCACCAATGGGCCGTTTATGAGAACAACGTCAACCTGAGGCCCCGAGCGTATTCCGACGAGTTCATAAACACTTTTTTCACCGAGCCCGTAACGCACGCGATCTACCACTTCTGGAAAGCGATGGATGGCGACAACATTGACCTAGCATGGACCCACATTCAGGCGGCATACTTGCACGGGAAAGCTGATCCAGAACTTGAAGACAGTGGCGCAGTATTCTACGAAATGGCGATGTACGCGGCAAGGTTCCGGCAAGATCAGCAGCTCTCGGATGAGGCATTTAGCCTCGCCACCGCCAGCTTCCATGAACATCGGAACAGAATTGGGGCCGAAATGGCGCGGGCATACGCATTCGGTGGCAAAGCAGACGCGGTCTCAATGGCCAAGAGAGCGGTTATCGAGGCGCAGGAAAAAGAGTCTTCGCCAGCTATGGTCGCCCATGCCACTGAATGGTATGAGCGGATCGTTCCAGAAGCGCGCTCCTAGGCGACTGGGCTACTCTTCATACCCGCCGTATCGGCCCTCCCTCGCGAGGTTTCGGTAGCGAGCGTAAGAGGGCTGGAAGCCTAGCAGGACTTTCCCGGTCGGACCGTTTCGATGCTTGGCAATGATTACTTCGGCCTCTTGAACCTCGTCCGGGCTCGTTGTTTCCTGGCGGTGCTCTTCTTTTGCCTTGTAGTAGCTATCTCGGTAGAGAAGCATTACAAGGTCGGCTTCTGCCTCAATGGAGCCTGATTCGCGGATGTCGGCGAGTTGCGGACGCTTGTCTTCACGATTTTCGACGCCTCGGTTGAGCTGACTCAGGGCGATGACGGGAATGTCCAGCTCTTTGGCCATCGACTTACAGGCCCGGGCGATTTCGCTAATCTCCTGGACGCGGTTTTCAGATCGCTTCCCTCCTTTCATCAGCTGAAGGTAGTCCACGATGACCATGCTAAGTCCGTGTTCGGCCTTGAGCCGACGGCACTTTCCGCGCATTTCAAGGGGCGTGATGTCTGAACCATCATCGATGTAAATCGGCAACGAATAGAGGATTTCGCACCCATCCGCGAGCGCTCGATACTGATCATTCGAGATGTTCCCGGTTTTTAGAACGCTACTAGAGACGCCGCTGATCATCGCCGCCATACGTCGGACGATCTGAATGCCAGACATTTCGAGCGTGAAGATCGCGATACTCCCTCGCTCCTCTTTCTGGACAATATCGCGTGCAACGTTGATCGCAAAGTCGAGAACCAATGATGTCTTTCCCATCGCAGGTCGTGCTCCGATGATCACGAAGTCGCCCGGATAGAACCCTGTGGTCATGCGATCAAGATCGGTAAATCCGACTCGGAGTCCAGACATCGGCGTGCCCGTCTCAAGAATGTTGTCGACGTCGTAGAAGAACTCTTTCGCGAGTCCGCGAATGTGCTTGAAGTATTTGCCAAGGTTTTTCCGGCCGACGACAAAGACCTCTTGCTCTGCCTTTTCTACCTTCTCATTCGCAGTGTCGATTTCGGTATCGTGGACGATGCCCACGATGTTTCGGCCTGCCTGCTCAAGTCGCCGCATGGTCGCCTTGTCGAGCACCAACTGGGCATAGTGCGAGGCATTGGAAGCCGAGGGAACGTACTCCGCGATCTGGAGCAGATAGTCTTCTCCGCCAATATCTTGGAGCGCATTTCGCGAAATCAGTTCGCTGCGCAGAGTCAAAAAGTCAATCGGCGAGTTCTGCGTGATCAGCTGGCGCATCGACCGATAGATCAGGCGATGGGCAGGACGATAGAAGTCTTCCTCTTCAAGAATCGTGACAATTTCTTCTGACGCACGACTTGAGAGAAGCATTGAGCCGAGAACGCCCATCTCGGCTTCATAGTTGTAAAGAGGAAGGAATCCGTCCATTAGGGGGGATTCCATTATCGCTCATCTTGGTGCCGTTTTAGACACGGACATCGAGCCGTCGCCGAAAGACGCGACCAAGAATTCTCCGAACAGATTGTCTCGAGGATCGTCGATCAGAGTCACCACTGATCACGGCGTTTACTTCGGGAGAAGCGCACATCAGTTCTAGAAGCGAAGCCTCGATTAGCTCAGGATCCTGGAGAAATTCTCCATGCCATGAACAAACAAAGCACTCCTGCTGAGTGTTTTCGGTGAGGGCATCACAGACCGGACACTGCTTAAGGCGTCGGTTGGAGAGGTGCTTGAGAGCGTCGACAGACGTGGGTTCATTCATAGCGACACTAGATTTATCGGCTATCTACCGGCTACTTCAACACCCCAAAGATGCTTGGAATATTGGCCCTATTCTTTATAAATATAATCTTGTATACTATTTGTAACCAAGGTTACAAATCATGGGCAGCAGCTTTTCGTTAAACGAACTCAATCGTTCGATTCCCGTTGGAAAGGGATCGAAGCTTCGCCGTGCATTTGCCTTCCTCGGTCCAGGCATCCTGGTGAGTGTTGGGTACATGGACCCTGGGAACTGGGCGACCGACCTAAAGGGTGGCGCGATGTTTGGCTACAGCCTTCTGTGGGTAATTCTCGCTTCAAACCTGATGGCGATCGTTCTGCAGATCCTCTGTGCTCGCATGGGAATCGTCATGGAACGAGACCTTGCTCAGGCGTGCAGAGACACTTACAAGAAGCCAGCGAATATTGCCCTCTGGTTCCTCTGCGAAATCGCGATTATCGCATGTGATGTTGCTGAGGTCATCGGTGCGGCGGTTGCGCTGAACTTACTCTTTAACATCAACCTTGTCACGGGTGTGCTGATTACCGGCTTTGATGTTCTCTTGCTACTCGGACTCTCAAGATTTGGATTCCGGAAGCTCGAAGCCGTGGTGATTGTGCTCGTGATCACAATCACTGTCTGCTTTGGGATTGACTTGTTCTTGGCAAAGCCCGATCTTGGAGCCATGGCGAAGGGCCTGATCCCGACTTCGTTCAAAAACGGTGAGCAATTCGCGATTGCCGTCGGAATTCTTGGGGCCACAGTGATGCCCCACAACCTGTACCTCCACTCTGCAATCATCCAAACCCGTGCGAATGAGCGAACGACTGAAGGTAAACGCTCTGCCGTTCGCTCAGCCACGATTGACACGGTGATTTCGCTGATGGCTGCATTCTTCGTCAACGCTGCGATCCTAGTCCTTGCCGCATCGGTATTTGCACCCCAGGGGCTCATTCCAGAAAAGCTTGAAGAAGCTCATGCCCTCTTGAAGCCAGCGCTCGGAGGAGCGTCCGCAACGCTTTTCGCGGTAGCTCTCCTGGCCAGTGGTCAGTCTTCTACCATCACAGGAACGCTCGCTGGACAAATCGTGATGGAAGGCTTCCTTCAGATTAGGGTCAAGCCTTGGATTCGCAGACTCGTTACCCGACTGCTGGCGATCATCCCGGCGATCATCCTCATCGTTGTGAGCAACGGCAAATCAATTGACCTCCTCATCGTCTCGCAAATCGTGCTCTCAATGCAGCTTCCGTTTGCGATCATTCCGCTCGTGATGATCACCTCTGACAAGCGTCGGATGGGCGACTTTGCCAACCCGAAGTGGCTCGCGATTTTGGCTGGAATCATCTCCGCCATCATCACTTGGCTTAACGTAAAACTCCTTTGGGATCTGGAGCAAGGCCCGATGTATGTGGTTATCGGTGGCGCATGCATGCTTATCTTTGGTGTGTGGGTCCAGTTTTTCTACCGACCCAAACCCGCTTCAACCTCGTAAGCATTCATAATTGGGACGTGGGGAAACAAGAAGAAGCCGCGATTCTTGCAGCCACCAGATCCCGCGTGAAAATGCGCGCGGCGAAGTTCTCAATCCTGAACAACGTCGGCCAGATGACGATCAAGCTGGTCGCGGCTGCGCTCACGGGCTCCGTCAGCTTGCTGAGCGAAGGACTCCACAGCGTCGTTGATCTGGCGAGCTCGATCCTCACGTTTCTGGCAGTGAGGGTCGCTGATGTTACGCCCCAAGAGGAGCATCCCTACGGCCACGGAAAGGTTGAGAGCCAAGCGGGCGTTGGCGAGGGGCTCATCCTTGTTTGCCTGCTCATCTTCATCGGCTACGAATCGATTCACAAGCTTTTCGAATCGCACCTAATCTCGCGGATCCAAATTGGCCTTGTCCTCACCACTCTCTCGCTTATCGAAACTCTTGCTGTCATGTCCCATGTAAGGTCAGCCGCCGAATCTACCGGATCTGCTGCTCTTAGAGCGAATGCCAAACACCTGTCGATAGACGCAGTAACAACTGGGGGAGTCCTTCTCGCACTCCTCATTGCTCACTTCACCGGGTGGGCGAACGTGGACGGGCTCATGGGATTGATACTCACCCTCTGGATGGCATCTGGTGCGTTCAAGCTGATCCGAGATAGCATCCACGAACTCCTCGACCACCGCGTCGAACCGGAGGAGATCGTACGAATCATCGAGATTCTAAAGAGTGAGAAGGACCTCATGAGTTACCACCGGTTACGAACGCGCCACTCTGGTTCTTGGCACTTCGTGGATGTCCACATCGTGGTTCCCACCGATTGGTCAGTCGTCCAGGCTCACGAACTTGCGGATCGAATTGAGAAGAAAATCGAGCTGGTGCTGCGCCCGGCCCAGGTAGTTATCCATGTTGATCCTTACGATCCCACCAAAGTCGGACTATAACAAGGAATAACACTCTCAGCGATGCTGAGAATCCTAATTTATATGGTCGGCGGGTTGCTCGCTGCTTTTATACTGGCATTTGTGTGGGTATCGCTAAGATCCACGAAGTCTCAAGGTGATCGCGGGTCAGGAAGCCCCATTTTTTTCTGCCTCTTACTCGTCTGGGGGGGGCCGTTCTTTTACGTGGAGCTTCTCACGAAGGCGAAGGGACAATTGATGAAGTCGGCGGTTTCAGAGGCGTTCTACAGTGTTGAACCCAATGCCACCATGGTGTACTTCAAAGTGCTTTCATGCCACGACAACGCGGCCACTGCGCTCGCCGTCGGGAAGTCGCAGGACGAATATGGATTTGCAGACCGCCCACTTGTGCTAGTCAGGCTTGGACGGTCATCCTCGGGCTGGGAAGCGACCGAGGTGAGAGTCGCCGTGTCAGATCGACACGGCGTTAGCGAAATGGTGATGCCACCCTACCGGTAAGACTAACGAATAGCTTCTTCGGTTTGAGCATCAAAAAGGTGAACTCTATCAACGTTTATCACGAAGTTCGAATTCTGGCCTTCTTTCACCTTTGTTTCGTTACTGATCGAAGCAATGACGTTGTGCTGACCAATTGCTAGGTAAGCCACGTACTCATGCCCAAGCGGCTCAAGAACATCAACTTTCGCAACCACAGTGTTTGCAGGGGTTGAGGTGATGTTCATTGGCAGATCCGCATCGAAGATGTCTTCGGGTCGAATGCCAAGAGTAACGCTTGAACCTACCCGTGAGGCGGCTGGGTGTGAACTCGGCAACGGAAGTTTGAACTCGCCGGTGTCGATAACAACCCCATCGTCTCCGTGGGCAATGGTGGCTTCGATGAAGTTCATCGGAGGAGAACCAATGAAGCTTGCAACAAACTTGTTCGCAGGAAATTGGTAAACCTTTTCCGGCTGATCGCATTGTTGCAACACGCCATCCCGCATGATCGCCATTCGCTGCCCCATCGTCATCGCCTCTACCTGGTCGTGGGTCACGTAGATCGTCGTGATTCCAAGCGAGCGGTGGAGTCGGATGAGTTCGGCGCGGGTCTGAACACGAAGTTTCGCGTCGAGGTTAGAAAGCGGCTCGTCCATCAAGAAGACTTTTGGCTTTCGAACAATTGCGCGTGCAAGCGCAACTCGCTGTCGCTGACCGCCTGAGAGCTCCTTCGGACGTCGATGAAGGTACTTATCGATGTCAAGCATCCCCGCAACTTCTCGAACTCGTCGGTCGATGTCCTTCTTGATGTCGTTCGCCTTGCCCCAGTTGGCAAGTTGCCAGAAGAAACCCTTGAGTTCCCTGAGACGGAGACCGAACGCGATGTTGTCATAGACGTTCATGTGGGGATAGAGTGCGTAGTTCTGAAAAACCATCGCAATGTCTCGATCCTTAGGCGGCACGTCGTTGACGCGAACGTCGCCGATCATGATGTCGCCTTCGCTGGTTTCTTCTAGTCCAGCGACCATTCGAAGCGCGGTGGTCTTACCGCAACCGGATGGACCGACCAGAACCATGAATTCCTTGTCCCTGATCTCAAGGTTGAGGTTGTTGACCGCCTTGACATCCTTGCCAAAGATCTTTGTGATGTTACGAAACGTGACTCCAGCCAATAAAGCGCTCCTTTGGGCCTAACATCCGCGATTATAACCCGAGGCGTTATCTCACGATGCGTGAAAGGCGAAATATCTTTTACCCCCGAAGGGCATTCAGATGCTCGATTTTGAGTCGAATGATCAGGATAGTGGCAACCCAAGCAACTCTGACCCGAATCTGCTCTATAATCTCACCAACATGTCGAATGACATCCGACGCATCGTCGCGACAGACTGTGGATCCACCACCACCAAAGCGATCCTCATTGAAAAGAAGGGCGAGTCTGGCGAATACCGCCTCGTCGCCCGAGGCGAAGCTCCTACTACCGTCGAAAAACCGTTCGAGGACGTAACGATTGGCGTTGTCAATTCGATCACCGAACTAGAGGAAATCACAGAAGTTACGGTGCCTGAGGGCTTTGAAAAGGGCCGACGAAACTTGCTGAAGGACGGCAAAGTTTGGAGGAAGTTCAAGGAAGGAGTCGAGGATGCGACCGGTGTCAGCACCTCACTTGATGGCTCGGACCTCTACCTGAGCACCTCTAGCGCAGGCGGCGGTCTCCAAATGATGGTTGCCGGCGTGGTAAAAGCGATGTCCGCGGAATCCGCCGAGCGCGCAGCACTGGGCGCGGGGGCGATCTTAATGGATACGCTCGCCGTGGACGACGGCAGAAAGGATTACCAGAAGGTCGAACGACTTCGACAGCTCCGACCCGACATTATTTTGATGGCAGGGGGAACCGACGGAGGCACCAAGAAGCACCTTACTGAGATGGCGGAAGTCATTCGAAGAGCTG
>JBBRHU010000140.1:0-7999 GCA_038222255.1 Fimbriimonadales bacterium
CGAGGTTGCCGTTTCGAACGGAGTTGTAAGGATCGATCTTCGTGTCCTTTGCGTGGACATGATAGAGAGCACCTTCTGCTCCAAGTTCGCGGATCGCAGCGATTGGATCGATACCCTGCCACCAAAGGTGCGAAGGATCGAAGTTTGCGCCGATTGCATCTCCGACCGCGTTGCGTAGGTTAAGCAGCGTGTCGTTTGAGTAACAGACAAAGCCGGGGTGCATCTCGATGGCGAAGTTGACGTTGTGCGACTTCAGCAGCTTCGACTGTTCGGTCCAGTAGGGGATCACGACCTCGCTCCACTGATAGTTCAAGATATCTCGATATTCGTCGGGCCAAGCGCACGTCACCCAGTTTGGATTTACTGCATTTGGGCCATCGCCGGGGCATCCGCTAAATCCGTTGACGGTTGGGACTCCGAGAGCGGACGCCAGTTTCACGCTGTTTACGAACGCTCGATGATGGTCTTCAGCGATGCTCTTTACGGGGTGGATCGGGTTGCCGTGACAGCTAATGGCAGAAATCATTAGTCCGCGTGACTCGACTTCCTTCATGAGCGCGTCGCGCTTCGCCTTGCTCTCGATGAGAGCTTCGACCGCTTCGTGGTTTCCACCGACGTGGGATGACCCGGGGTAGGCACCGGCGCCGAACTCGACGGCCTCAATTCCTTCAGCTTTAATGATGTCGAGCGCTTCGGTGAGCGATTTGTCACCAAAGAGCGCGGTGAAAATTCCGATCTTCATGACTCGATTATGGCCATGTCATGGGAGTGGGAACAAGGGGCAGACCCTGCACTCTAGGCTATTGCTTCGAGCCAACCCTTAAGGCTGTAGTAGCTCGTGACTCTCGTGATCTTTCCTGCCTCGACTTCAAAGAATGCTGCCGCCGGAATCGAATAGGTCTGGACCTTCGCTTCCGGGAGGTCACCGTCAGTCTTGAGGTACTCGCCGCTGCACGTGAACTCCGCGGCTCCTCGGTTTCCGTTGACCATGATCACCAGGCGAGTGATCTGCTCGCGGTAGCACTCGTCCATGTGCGCCTTGAACTCCCGAAACTTCTCGATGCCAACCTCCCGGTCGCCTTCATTAATGTCGTGTATGACGTTCTCGTCAAGCGTGTCGAGCAAAGCCTCAACGTCGGCTCGATTGAATGCATCGAAATAATCTCGAATCAGGGTCTCGGTCATGGGGGTGATTGTGACCGACACTGTTATTCCTGTGCACACTTTATATATCGCCTAACGATTTGTACAACAGACATACCTCGGCTCGGAGGTGAACCGAGCGTTCGAACAACTAGCTTTTCGCCTGAATTCACCAGGCATAGATTCCATAGTGTGTTGATCCAACTTTGATCGCTACGACTACGCCACTGAATCCTCTGGACTTTGTCTCGGCGACGGTGTGATTGGAAGCTCCTCGATCCATCTAAGAAGAGCCGCAAGTCAGGCGGAACCGTCTTCACCGCTGCGTTAATCCTGGTGGATATTGGCGCAGTTACCTAGCCCTTCTCGGCAATCACGATGGCAACGGAGAATTTTTGCGACGGTGTTCAAGCTGCTTTCCGCGAAGGGTATGGCTTTGACATGCCTCGGCCTTGCCTTCTCACAGCCCTTTTGGCCGCCAGTAGCACTTACAGATGGGCCTGATCCGAGGCTTGGATCCGGACGACGGGCAACAATTATCGCCGACAACCCTTTGCTACTTATGACTGAATCAGGGGCGAAGGAGCGCAGCAAAGTGCAAACCTTGCACTCCAAAAATGGGGCTAACAAGATTTTTCGTTTTGCTCCCAACTCTCGCTATCGGATGTAACAAGGTATGTCAGAGAGTTGGAACCGGATTGGATCAAACTCAGAACATCGCTTATGACCGATCTGCGCGCATCATTGAGGGGACGATGTTGAAGATAAATTCGAACTTCCCGTCAACCGTGGGTTTCACCAAGCCGAACCAGCCTCGGTCATCCCAAGGGGTGATCGACATGCCGTTTGACAACGCGGTTTGGCGCACGGTTCGGTAGTAGTTCCGAACGACATCAGTGTTTCGTTCATCGTAGCGTTCACGGCGACCAACCCCGAATTCACCGTAGTTCACGGGTACACCTAGCCTGCGGGCGTGTGCAGCAACGTCCAAAATAGGCTTTCGAATAGATTCGGTAGGAGGCTGAGCCGTTAGCTTTCCGTTATCGCCACAGAATGCCCAGGGGTCGTACGTGTGAACGCTTACCATGAGGTAGGGGTCCTTACCTTCGCCAGGCAGGTCAAGCCGCGTCGCATACACCTGTTTGAACATCGATTGGTTGCCCTGGCCGTTCGGAGCGACTACAACGATTCGAGTTGCATTGGATCCTCCAGTGCGGCGAATCGCCGCGTAACCGAGTTGGTTGACCTCTCGAGTGCGGGAAAGGGCAAGCGGATCGTTGGGCTTGAGACCATGGCTCCAGTCGCCCAAGTTGCCCTCTGGCTCGTTCAAGACTTCGAAGATCAAATTCGACGACCGGTTCTTAAATTCTTCTGCGATGCCGGTCCAAAGTTTGTTGAATCGATCCTTGAAGCTTTGAGATCCATCGTATTTGTTCTTCAGCCAACGTTCGTGGTGGGCATTGATCATCACGACCAAGCCCTTTTCAAGGCAATAATCCACCGTTTGCTCGAGTTCTTTGAGCCGCGGATGGTCCTTCTTCAGGCTTCCTGAAGAATCGGCAAGATTGTTCGCAAACTCCTCCATCCACGTGACTGGAATTCTGATGTGAGTCATTCCTGCAGATCGGTAAAGATCGATGAGTGGTTTTATGCTTCCGAAATCGGTGCGATTGTGGTTCCCGTCAAAGGTGTTTCCAAGATTGAATCCTGACGCCATTTTTCGGTTGATCTCTGCCGCCGTTGGGATAGGATCTGTCGCGTTGTCAGCAGGTTGAGCATTTTTCTCGCTGGCTAAGAAGCCTGTCGGCGAGTAAGTTCCCGCTTTGGTATCAGCCCAATCCGAAGGAGCGGCCACGGCGCACCCCATCGTGGTCTGCACCCCCACTATGAGGAGGGAACTTAAGCAGCGATGAAGGTAACTCTTCGAGTGATTCAAGCTAGAACTCCCTTGCGCGCCTCACCGAGAGAAGCGGCTTGGCATGAGTGCCCGCCTGTCGAGGATGACACTGGCCCGCAATGTTCAGATTATTACTCCAATTTTGCTGAGAGTCAATCTTGCGTCTTCCTCCGTGGAGGCCTTTCTGGGCCTACAATCAGAACTGTCGACAAGAGCCGCGCGCAGGATGCTCCATGCGCATGTTCCAACTGTGCGGTGCATTGAGGTGTCGGGAGCGTCCAACCGCTTCTGAAGGCGGAGACCTGAACTCGTTTCAACAACCTTCCCAAAGCTCCCACAGCATCTCGTCAGCTCCTGTTCAAGGTGAAGCGAAGAAGATCACTTACGCCAATACGGGTCACCGTCGACGCATCAGATCAAAAGGACATTATTGGATGCGACCCATTAGCCTCACAAGATTTTAGCGAGACGGATCATCACCGTCACAGTCGAGACTCTATCTGGAACAAGAAAACCGCGAGCGCGATAACAGTCCGGCATGTCCTGAACACTCTTCATTACATGTGAGGATTCAGGCACCTCAAACCTATGTTAAAAACGTGCGCACTCGCACATGCTTGTTCCTGGGAGGAGCATATGAGGATTTGGTTTAGTAATTTGAAGTTGGAGTGGAAGCTAAGAATTGCGTTTGGAACAATTTTGGCCCTCTGCATCGCGATCTTAGCGTCATCTCTAACGGGCATTTCTCGCACTCAAGCGGGCGTCAACGTTCTGTCAGGGCACGCGCTGACCGGCGAAATGGCTCTGTCTGAGTTTCGTGCTGCAGTCGCCCAGTTCCGGATATTGGAATATCGCGTGGTTGGGATCGGTGGAAAGTCCGGCCAGGCGTTAGCGAAAGAGGCAGAACAATATGTAAAACGAGCTGACGACAAGTTGGAAGAGTTTTCTAAGCTAACTTCAGATCCACAGGAGAAGCAACTCACGGAAGCGGTTCGGGGAGCTTGGAGCAAGCACGTCGGTATTTGGAACGCCAATCGAAAAGACCTGGAGCTTCTTGGGAACGGAAGTGGGTTCAAGCTGGTCGAGGATTTGACGGTCGCTTCCTATCGCCAAGAGCTCACACCAGCGATTCAGAAGCTCGACGAATGGTTCGCAGCGTTTGGAACTCGAACGGCTCAAGAAGCCGCAGAGACCGCGACGACGACGACAAAAACGGTTGTCACTGTAGGTTTGATTGCGCTGCTGGCCGCTGTCTTACTTGCTCGCCTGCTCTCAACCTCAATCACACTGCCGCTGGCGGCCATATCAAATCGAATGCAGTCGATACGCGACAATTGTGCGTTGGGGTTACGTGATGCTCTTAACGGAATGGCTCAGGGAGACCTGACCCTGACCGTGAACCCCGTCACCCAACCGATCAACAATGTCACCAAAGATGAAATTGGAGTGATCTCTCAGGTTTTCGACGAGACACTCGGACGGATTAAGGAGGCCATCGAGTCGTACAACGAGGCTCGTAGCGCTCTGTCTGACCTGATTCACCATGTCGCCAACAATTCTGACTTGGTAGCCAGCACTAGCCAGACACTTGCCTCTGCCGCCGAGGAAAGCAGTGCCGCATCCGCCGAGATTGCGGAAGGAAGTCAAAAACTTGCGACGGCAGCATCTGTTTCTGCCGATGCAATGCAAAAAGTGGCTGGCTATATCCAATCTGTAAGCTCTGGCAGCGAACGTCAAAGAGTTCTCATCGGGAATATTGGCGAGTCAATCGCTCAGTCGAGCCAGGGAATTCTCCGGGTATCGGAATCTGCGAAGAATATGTCTTCGATTGCCGCTGATGGAAACCGTGCGGTAAGTGAAACGATGTCCGCAATGGATCGTGTTCGTAAGGAAGTCGAGCAATCCACAGTCAGCGTGCGAGAGTTAGATATTCACGGACAAGAGATCGGAAAGATCGTAGAGACAATCGACCGTATCGCAGAGCAGACGAATCTTCTGGCGCTAAACGCCGCAATCGAGGCCGCACGTGCTGGTGATGCTGGGCGCGGATTCTCTGTGGTGGCGGACGAGGTGCGCAAGCTTGCTGAGCAGTCGAATGCATCGACACAGCAGATTTCCAGCCTCATCGCTACGGTGCGAAAGACCGTTGCAGAAACCGTTACGGCGATCGAAAGAGCACAAGTCGAAGTTAAGGAAGGGAGCCGAAAGAGCGAATTGGCCGGGCAGTCACTCAACCAAATCATCGAGGCTGCCAACTCAGTTTCGCAGCAAAATGAAGCGGTCGCCGCGCTATCAGAGGGTGTCACTCGAGCGATGGTCGAAGTTGCCGATGCAGTTACACAAAACACCGACTCAGCACGGTTGACCCTAAGTGCAGGCAGTGAGGTTCAGCAATCGATCGAAGGCGTCGCTTCTTTCAGCGAAGAATCCGCTGCGGCGGCCGAACAGATGACTTCGACAATCCACGAAGTTGGTCACGCGGCTACGGAGCTAGCGAACATGAGCCAGCAACTTCAGCTGATCATCAAGAAGTTCAAGATCGAGGATCAACACACGACACGACCACTCCGTCTGGTCGATGGAATGAAAGCGGCAGCGTAGCAACCACGGCGGGGAAGGCACCAGTCAACGGTGCCTTTCCGCCTTTACGTTTGCCGACTCGGCACCCAGGCCGTAGTGCGTCCCCCCACTTGCTCGCGAACCAGTCGTTCGCCTTGGTGAAACTCCTCGCCCTTTCCGCCACCCCAACGAGTGTGGAATAGCCAATCCTGTGGGAATTGAGATGAGTCGGCGCCCACATCGACGGCCCTACGAATGACCCGCTCAAGCGCGGCGTGAAGCCTTTCGACCCGCGCAAGCGTCAGCTCTTTGCCGAGGGTCTTAGGCGCGATTCCCGCGTGGTACATGACTTCATCAGCAATCCAGTTGCCAACGCCGGCGAATAACTTTTGATCAAGCAACAGTGCTTTGATGGGGGCAGATCTCTTTTGCAGTAGTGCGTGTAGCTCGGAGGGTGTGGGAAGTTCGAGCAGACAGTCCGGGCCGAGCGCGCGAATGGTCTCGTCAACCTCAGGGGATTCTCCGAGCCAAAGCCTTGCGAGCCTTCTGCCATCTGTCATTACGACTCTACGGCCGTTTTCGCCGGTCAGAGAGAGCTTGAGGAAACGTGGTCGACCTTCTGGATCGTCGAGCGGAGCTTCGCCGTGCTCTCGAAGCCGAATCGTCTCGCCACCATACAGCCGAACCCAGCCCGCCATGCCAAGGTGGCCAAAGAGAATGGGCTTCTCGTCAAATTCGAGCCACCAGTATTTTCCTTTTCGACCAGCGGCAACTAGAGTGCGGCCGAGGATTGACTGCGAGATGACTTCCGGACCGACTCCTTCGAGGACGATGCTGTCCGGCGCGACTTCTACTTCGACAATCTTTTGACCGACAAGGTTGTTTTCAAAGACGCGGCGGACGGTTTCGACTTCGGGAAGCTCTGGCATGGAAAGGTGAGTTTACTTGGGCGGATGCGTCCTCTCCTCGCCCTGAAACGATGTCGCCCATTGAACCGTCTTAGAACCATGACAATTGCGCGGCGAATCCTTGCCGGTGGGCTTCTGCTCGCTCTTACGGCTACTGTTTTGGCGAGTGAGACGCTTGGAGTTGGGAGTGTAGCCCCGCCACTAAAAGTTGCGGCTTGGATGAAAGGTGCCCCACTCAAAGGATTCGAAGCCGGCAAGAGCTACGTCGTAGAATTCTGGGCAACGTGGTGTGGACCCTGCAAGACGACCATCCCCCACATCACAGAACTCGCCCACAAGTACAAGGGGAAAGTGGAATTTGTCGGAGTCTCGGTGTATGAGCAAGGCCCGATGATTTCGTCAAAAGTCGCCGACTTTGTCAAATCGATGGGCAACCAGATGGATTACTTGGTCGCTCGCGATGAGGACAAGGGTTTCATGGCCAAGAATTGGATGGAGGCTGCCCAACAAGAGGGCATTCCCACCGCCTTTCTCGTCCACAACAAGCAGATTCTTTGGATCGGCCACCCGATGGAAATCGACGAGAAGCTTGAACTCCTTGTGAAAGGGAAGTTCGACTTGGCGAAAGAGATGACCGCCGCCAAAAAGCTTGCAGAAGATCGCGAAATCGAAAAGGCGATGATCCCGGATTTCCAGAAGGCGGAGGGCCTTTATGAACTTGGGAAGAAGAAAGAGGCCCTCGCGCTTGTTCGGAAGTATCGTCGCGACACTCTTCCCGGCGCGATGGCTTACCAGGTTGAACTCGGACTTATGCTTCGCGGAGAGTGCGCCGATGCCAAGGCGCTGATCGAACAGTTGGCGACGAAGAAATCCGTCGTTGTTTTCCGGGCGATTGCATCCGTCGCTCAGATTCAGAGAGCGTCGCTCGATGCAGAGAAGCGCAAAGTGACCTCGACCGATGCCGAAATCGCCGATTTGCAAAATTTCGCAATTGACGCAGCGCTAAAGGGGACAGCGGAGAAAGATATGGTCGTGCTCTACTACGGAGCGGCGTTTTTTGAGCGCGCGAAGAACAAGGATCGCGCGCTGAATTTGATTAACAAGGCGATCGCCGAATTTCCGAATTCTGAATACAAAGACCAGCCGGAGTTGATGCAGAAGCTAAGAGACACAATGGTCCGGATTTCGAAGGGCTAACCAGGTTGCATCCGCCAAAATAGAAGGCATGGATGCCCCGCGGTACGACTATACGTTTGGAGAGCTTGATGACTCGGCGCTTCGCGCTGACCCCATGGTGATGCTTCGTCAATGGCTCCAAGACGCGGTGGATCAACACGTTCTAGAGCCCACAGCGATGTGCATTTCAACTGCCGACAGAGATGGGAGGCCTTCTAGCCGCGTCGTCTTACTCAGGGGCATTGACTCTGGACTTGTCTTCTTTACCAACTACAACAGCCAAAAGGGCCACCAGCTCGAAGAGAATCCATTTGCG
>JBBRHU010000141.1:0-7981 GCA_038222255.1 Fimbriimonadales bacterium
AGAATCTTGTGACCAACCTCCTGCCTGCCCTCGATAATTTTGAGCGAACCATTGCTTACATGGAGTCCGGAGCCGATCCAGCCAAGGTCTTCGACGGCATTCGAGCCGTTGAGCGACAGTTGAGAGGAATCCTCGAGAGTCAAAACGTGAAGCGAATCCCTACCGTTGGCCATCCCTTTGATCCCGAACTTCACGAAGCAATTGGAATGGAGATGTCAGATCAACATCCCGAAAATACAGTCGTGATCGAAGTTGAAGGTGGCTACAAAATGGGCGAAAAGGTCATTCGTCCCGCGCGCGTCAAGGTGGCTCAGAAGCCGTGAGCAGAAAGCACTTTGGAACCGACGGCGTCCGAGGTGTAGCCAACAAAAAGCTCACCCCTGAACTCGCATTTCAGTTGGGGCAAGCTGCCGGGCGGTTCCTCGGCGAAACTGGTCAGACACTTCGGGCGGTCATCGGAAGAGATACCCGTCAAAGTGGCTCTATGCTGGAAGCAGCAGTCGCAGCTGGACTGAACTCCGCAGGGGTAGATGTTGTGACCCTAGGCGTCGCCCCTACCCCCGCAGTTTCCTTCGCGGCAAGGACGGGTGATTTTGCGCTTGGCATCGTGATTTCTGCAAGCCACAACCCAGCCCCAGACAACGGCATCAAGTTCATGGGTCACGATGGTCGGAAGCTCGCTGATGAGGTCGAACTTCGCATAGAAGGGTTGATGTCAGGAGAGTTTGATCGACCAACCGGTGGCGCAGTCGGCGCGATCGTAAGTGACAGGTCGTCGGTGGCGGAGTACATGAAGATGCTTGAGAGCATCGTGCCAGAGCGACTGATCGGAATGACGGTCGCTGTAGATGGCGCCCACGGAGCTGCCTATGAGCTTGGACCGGACATCCTGAAACGATTAGGCGCGACGATCTTTGTGATTGGCAATGCTCCTGACGGCGTAAACATCAATGAAGAAGGCGGCGCCACCAAGCCGCAGACGATTCAAGACTTCACGCTGCACTCAAAGTCCGACGTTGGAGTCGCGTTTGACGGCGATGCCGACCGGGTGATCTTTAGCGACGACCACGGACGGCTCATCAACGGTGACCGCACGATTGGTGTTTGGGCAGAATTCAACAACGCCCCAATCGTCGTCGGAACGGTTATGAGTAACGGTGGATTTGAAAAGTATTTGACCGAAAAAGGCATCAAGCTAGAGCGAACTCCTGTCGGTGACAAGTATGTTTCACAGCGGATCGACGCAACTGGAGCGAGAGTTGGCGGAGAGCAGAGTGGGCACATCATTTTCCCAGAGCACGGCCCCACCGGCGACGGTTTAGTTACGATGCTCGAATTCCTGAGAGTGCTGAAGCGATCGGGTCGTATGGCGAGTGAGTATTTCGATGACTACAAGCCGTGGCCCCAGCTTATGGTCAATGTTGCGGTTGACGGCACGGCTGGTTGGAACGAGAAGCCGAACGTCGCTGCATCTCTTGCCGCAGCCGAAGTCGCCCTCGCTGGACGTGGTCGGCTGGTAGTTCGACCAAGTGGAACGCAACCCGTCATTCGAGTCATGGTTGAAGCCGATGACTATGATCTCCGGGATCAGGTTGCAGAGAAGATTGTTGATGCAATGAAGCAAGACCTCGCCGGGGAAGTTCACGGCCGGGTGGATCTGACCTATGCTCTTGGCGATTGATGTAGGAAACACTCACACCGTATTTGGATTGTGGGACAACGAAAACTGGGTGGCGCGTTGGCGTCGGCCGACGCGTCGCGAGATCACCGAAGACGATATGGCCGTCTGGCTAGAGTCGTTGTTCGCGCTCAGCAAGATTCCGTGGAAGATTGACGCGGCAGTGTGCGTTTCGGTGGTACCGCATATGAACCACGTCATTGACCGCTTTTGCGAGCAGTGGATGCAGGTCCGATGTCGCTTCTTAGAATCGTCGGGAGGTGCCGGAATCGAGGTTCAATACGATCCGCCTTCGAGCGTTGGCCCCGATCGGCTTGCGAACGTGCTTGGTTGCTTGGCCAAATACGAACCACCCATGATCGTGGTGGACTGTGGCACAGCGACGACGTTTGACGTTGTTGATCCGAGCGGTAAGTTCATTGGCGGAGCGATCATGCCCGGACTTAGCCTTTCGGCCAACGCACTCTTTGAGCAAGCTCCACGATTGCAGCCTGTCGAACTTATCCCGCCTGGGACTGCCGTCGCGCAGAACACAATTCATGCTCTCCAGTCGGGGTTAATGTACGGTTACGCGGGTGCAATCGACGGAATGATCACTCGAATGCGGGCCGAACTTGGGTTCGAATGCAAAGTGATAGCAACTGGAGGGATTGGCGGTTTGCTCATCGGGCTTTGCGACGCCTTAGACGAATACGATCCTTCGCTGACCCTTGATGGTCTGGTCGAAGCAGCCCGCAGATGGGGCCTTTGCACGAGTTGATGGATACGGGAGCCTTGTTTATTCGTAGAACTTAACAGTATGCGACTCAAGGCACTCTTTCTTTTTATCGCGCTTGTCATGTCCTCTTTCGCGCTCGCCATTCGGCCAGCACCGGTGAAGACAGACACTCTTGTTGTGGCGGGTGGATGCTTCTGGTGCGTTGAAGCTATCTTTCGTGACCTTAAGGGCGTGAATTCGGTCGAAAGCGGATATTCGGGCGGTTTCGTTCGGAACCCGACCTATGAGCAAGTCTGCTCTGGTCAGACCGGGCATGCCGAAGCGGTGAGGATCACGTTTGATCCCGCGATTGTTTCAGCTGAAGACCTTCTTAGAATCTTCTTCACCACCCACGACCCGACGACATTGAACCAGCAAGGTCCCGATTTTGGAACGCAGTATCGTTCGACGATCTTCGCAGCAAGCGAATCTGAGCGCACTCGAGCACTCAAGATCATCGGCGAAGTTGCCAAGTCGAAGATCTATCGCAACAAGATCGTCACCACGGTCGAGCCGTTGAAGACTTTTTACCGAGCCGAAGAGTATCACCAGGACTACTTCGCCAAGTATGAAAAAGCGTCTCCAGCGGAGAAATCTCGGATGAACGCAGGCTACTGTTCGAACCTCATCGGCCCCAAGGTCGCTAAGTTCCGCGCAAAGTATGCCGACAAGCTCAAGAAGGGTTGAGGCTGTAATTGGGAGGCGATTCGCCTCCCAACTGGCTTATCGACGCAGAAGCCTCAGCACGTACCAGAACAGCAACATGACGCTCGCAAACAGCGAGAGCGAGGCCGCAACGTGCTGGTCCGTTCGATATTTGTGCAAGATGTTGCTGGTGTCGTAGAGGATGCTGCATGCAGCAAAGACCACCATTGCACCAGAGAAGAGCACACCTAGGTTGAACCCGAAAATCATGCTGGCTGCAATCACTCCGAGAGCGATACATCCCGCAACGGTCAGGATCGACCTCATAAAGGAGAAGTCCTGCTTCGTGATAAATGCCACCGCAGTGATGCCAATAAACATCGCGCCAGTGATCACAATCGCGGAAGGCAAGAGCTCCGGAGCGCTTAACTTGGCGGCGATAAAGAGTAGCGGTGAAAAAATCACGACTTCGGCGAACACAAACAGTCCGAGTCCGAGATATTGAACTGGCTTGCTCGAAGAGTTATCCGCCATCGACTGGGCGAGCCAGGTCACTCCCATAAACACCAAGAGCACGATCATCCACCCGCCTCGACCGGAGCCGAGGAGACTCATGAGTGTCACCGGTAGTTCAGTCTGGAAGGCAAGGATTTCTAAGAGCGTGAATGCTCCAACCGCGCCGGCCAAGTGGGCGTAGGTGCGACGAATGAACGTGGCCCGTTCAACTTCGGGAGCCGCTGAGGCTTGACCGTAGCTAGAATAATTGTACGAGTTGGGGTCCATCCGTCCTAGAATATTGGAGCAGGACGTGCTTTGTCAAGTTAAGAGTGGATTTATTACCTCGCCCCTGACGGGCTCAGACGATTTCGAACTTGCTCTCGACATGAACTGGACTTCGGAGGCTTGCGATGACGGAACAATACTTCTCATCGCTCAGCGCAACTGCTTGTTTCACTGCATCCTCGTTCAAATTCTCGCCAGAAATCTTATGCGTGACGACAGCGGAAACAATCGGCCGTGGGTAAACGCCTTCCTCGGGGCGGGTCCAGGTGATCTCAATCGTGTACTTAGAGATGTTTAATCGCTTCTTCTGAAGAATCAAGACAACATCGATTGCTGAACAGGCTGCCACTGAGGAAACGAGCGCTTCGAATGGGCTCGGACCAAGCCCGTTCCCACCATGGTCAGGCACCGAATCCATGATGAACGAGTTGCCGCTGGGAGGAGTTGCCTCGAACGCCATCCCGCCTTTCCATTCCACAGTCACGAGGTTGCTCATGACTTCAGGCTACCTTTTGAGCACTTGAAAGGCCGCCACGAAGTCCCCATAGCTCGCGGCGTAGACGTGGTCATTTTCAGCGACAGCCGATGCTAAAACATGGCCGGTTGGGAGTTGGACCTGACCGAGCAGTGCACCGTCTTTGAGCGCCGCGAACGATAGCAGCCCGTTTACAGAGCCAACCGCACTCCAGCCATTGCCGATGCAAGGCGACGAGTCGTAGATGTCGGCCCCGGTCGCGGCCGTCCAGAGGATTTGACCCGTCTTCGGATCGACAGCCCGGAACTCGCCCATGCCGCCGAGACAACCGCAGACGATTTGAGTTCCGTCAAAGGTAGGCGATGAGTAGCCGAATTTGTCGCCGGGAGAGGTGGTCTGCCATGCCAGCATCCCTGTCTTGCGATTGAACGCGTAAAGCACGTTGCCGTTCGCTGGAACGACGACGAGGTCGTTCACGATCACGGGTCCGCCGATCGCTGGCGAGAAGGCAAAGCTCCGGTCAGCACAGCATGGGTCGCGGAAGGCAAGATCGCCGGTGAGCACATCGAAGGCGTAAAGATGCGAGTCCCATGCGCCCATGAAGAACTTCTCGCCGTCGGTTGTCGCTGGGCTCTGAATGAAAGCAGAATTTGATTTGGGAAGCGTTGCTTTCCAAACGGGAGTGCCGTCCGTGAGCTTCAGTCCGCGCACTGTGCCGTCGCCAGATGCAATTCCCACGATCCCCTTAGCCACTGCCGCGCTAGCATAGACTGGACCTTCGGTGTGCTGTTTCCAAAGCTCCTTTCCAGTCAGGAAATCGAAGCAGCGGACCATTCCATCTGAACATCCAACGATTATGCGTCCTTCCGACTCGACAGGAGACGAGTGACAATAGCCGTCCATCTTTGCGCTCCAGACTTCGGTCCCGTCTTTCTTTCGGAGGCGGAGAAGTGAGCCATCCATACAGGAGACCAGCAGGCTGTCTCCAACGATCTTGAGGTGTGACATGACGCCCCCAGGAAGTTTCTTGAACCATCGCTCCTGAATCGGGCTGGCGGAACCTTCATTGGCAAGCCGACCATATCCGGCGTCAATGTACTTCTGGTTGGTGCGCACGGTCAGTCGGTGGTGACCAGTGATGAGGCCCTTTGTGGCCAAGACGGTGCCAGTGAGAGGTAGCCACTGTCCATCATCCCATCGATACTCGGCGGGCCTGAGCGAATCGGGGAGGGTGATTTCTCGCCCCATGACGGCGGGAACAGACCAGATGGGTGCCTTCGTCCGGTCTGCCTTAAGTGAGACTCGTCTTAGAAGGCTGAAGTCTGGCTTTTCCTTCGTGCGCCTAGAAAGTATGATCTCATCCTTCTCTCTGTCAATCTCAACCTTCTCATACGAGAATTGGTAAAGCCCCTTGTTCATTGTATTGACGAGGCCATCCCATGTCCAAAGCAGATCGGAGTGACCGTGAGCGTTGAAGATCATCTTGACGTTGTAGGGCTCGATGATCCGCTTGAAGGCGACTTCATTGTCGACCATGATCTTGTCTCGCCCAACCCAGTGGTGAGTGAACAAGAGCACCGGAACTTGGCGGCCGACCTTCGCGAGATCAGCTTCCATCCAACGGAGCATCTCACTTTCGAAGTGGCCGTAGTGAGACAGAGGAATCGTGCTGTCGAGGAGCACAAAGTGAACTCCCTTATGGTCGAAGGATTGATAAAGAGGATCGCTTGTGCCTTCTCGGTATGCCCTGGGACCAAGAGGAGACCACCGTACGTCATGGTTGCCAGCGATGTGTCGAACGCGGAAGGGGAGGGTCTTCAGTAGCTGCTTGTAGTTGTCATATTCGCCGACCCAACCGTACTCAGTCACGTCGCCGCCATTGATTCCGAAGGCATAGTTCGACTTCGCCATTTCCGCAAACATCTCCTGGTTTTGTGGAATGTTGTTCTTGAGGCCCACGTGGGTGTCGCTGAAGAACACGAAGTCAAAGCTGCCCTCTGGCTTGCGAAGCCACGGGAGCACAGCTGCGGACGCCGTGGCCTGAAGAAATTGACGACGACTAAGCACTATCTAATTGCCTCCCAGGCGGTCGCGTATTCGTCCGTCGCCATCGCGGCCGGCTTAACGATTGGAGTCTCAATCTTAATGTGTTGGCCAAGCTGCGAACTTCGCTCGTAAGCAGTCATGACTTCTAGCACCTGGGCCGCGAACGACACATCAGGTCGGAAGCTCGTATTGTTTCGGATCGCATAAGCCATGTCGAGCACACCGACGCCGCGCGCATTGTCGGAGAAACCATGCGTGAGCTCCACATTCTTCCACTCGCTCTCGCCTGCTCGCTTGATTTGGGGGACACCGCCAAATCCGTTCGGGTCAGGGACGATGAGTGTGCCCTCGGTGCCGTAGATCACGATGTTTGGCATTGGGTTCGCATAGACATCGAATGAAGTTGTGAGCTGCACAATCGCCCCGCTCTCGAAATCAAGAACGCCGACCATGTGTGTCGGAGTCTCGACGTTGATGACTTTGCCCGCCTTCGGCTGGCTGGTAATGGTTCGAGTGGGGAAAGATGCTCGCGTGCTGGCGGTCACTCGATCAACCGATCCAAGAAGATTGACGAGTGCAGAAACGTAGTAGGGCCCCATGTCGAGCATTGGTCCACCACCGACTTCATAGTAGAACTCGGGTGATGGGTGCCACGTTTCGTGTCCCCGGCACATCATGAATGCGTTTCCGGCGATGGGCGTTCCGATAACCCCGTCGTCGATTAGTTTTCGGCACGTCTGGATTCCTGCGCCCATAAAGGTGTCGGGAGCGCAACCCGCGCGGAGTCCGGTTTCTATCGATTTGGCCAACACTGCTTGGCCTTCTTCGTTTGAGATTCCGAGCGGCTTCTCGCTGTAAACATGCTTTCCATGATCCATTGCGCGGATTGCAATTTCGGCATGCACTTTCGGGATCGTCAAGTTCAGCACTAACTCGACCTCTGGATCTCGGATTAGGTCGTCGGGCGTGAGTGCCTTGCCAACTCCGTTCTTGGTCGCTGCCTCTCTCGCTCTGTCGAGGTCTAGGTCTGCGCAAGCGACGATTTCGGTTTCAGGGAAACGGAGGAGGTTGCGAAAGTAAATGCCGCTGATGTTGCCGACACCAACAATTCCGACTCTTAGGGGATCCATTGAGTCGAGTTTACTCATTGAACCCACGGGATATTAACCTCGGTTTCGGGTGTTCTCTCCGCATACTGGCCCCGTATATCTAAAACAAAAACTGAAAGTCGGTGTCGCATGTTAATATAACCTTCATGGTGAAATCTAGCCGCAGACATGGGGCGTTTACATTGATCGAGCTCTTGGTCGTTATCGCAATTATTGCAATCCTCGCAGCAATCCTGTTCCCGGTATTCGCGCAAGCTAAGGCAGCGGCAAAGAAGACAGCCTGTTTAAGCAATTCAAAGCAGATCGGCACTGCACTCTACTTGTATCTCTCGGATGCCGATGACGTGCTTCCGATGGCGAACTACCCTGCGCCTCCAGCATACGTGGGTCCACCTTGGACTCAGTTCTCGTGGCACAACGGACCGGGGCTTTCAGAGCTTTCTTGGGCTGACCTCATTCTTGGATACTCGAAGAACCTTCAGATCTTC
>JBBRHU010000142.1:0-7945 GCA_038222255.1 Fimbriimonadales bacterium
ACGAATGGCAAAACGACCACCGCGTGGCTTGTCAGGACCTTTCTTGAAAAGCTAGTCGGGCCGAGTGCTTACTTGGGGACGCTGGGTTTCTATACTCCAGCGGGACAGGTTGATCTCGACAACACTACGCCGTTTCCTGTGGAGCTCCACAACCTAATCGCAGATGCAGTGCGGCAGGGATGTCGTGGGCTCGCAATCGAAGTTTCATCCCATGCCCTCGATGAACACCGGGCCGATGGACTGGAGTTTGATGTCGCGATTTTCACAAACCTCACCGAAGACCACCTCGATCACCACAAGACGATGGAGGCCTACGCCGAGGCTAAGCTCAAGCTCTTCACCGAGTTCCCGAAGCACACGGCAAAGGCATCGGTCGCGGCGATCAACGCGGATGATCCGTGGGGGCAGCGGTTCATCGAACAGATCACCACGCCGGTCATTCGGTACGGTGAGGTCAACGGCGTTGAACTTCGAAGTACGTTGCTCAGGCTTGCTGTTGACCACATGGAGATTCGCTATCAGGATTTGCACGGAAACAGAATTGAGGTCAAGGTTGCCCTTGGTGGGCACTTCAACTATTGGAACGTAACAAGCGCGGTGGCAGCAATGCTGGGGCTCGGATACGGGCTTGCCGAGTTAGAGCCGCATTTCAAGAGTCTTCGCCCAGTTCCTGGACGGTTTGAAACGGTGCCGAATTCCGCTGGCATCGGCGTGTTGGTCGACTACGCGCACACTCCTGATGCGCTCGAGAAGCTGCTTCAGTCGGCGCGGGAACTGACAACGGGCCGAATGTTTACCGTCTTTGGGTGCGGCGGAGATCGCCAAACCACGAAGAGAGCCCCCATGGGCAGAATCGCGAGCGAACTCTCGGACGTCACCTTTATTACGAGCGACAACCCGCGCACTGAAGACCCGGTACAGATCGCGGAAGAGGTTCGGTCCGGCACAATTGCGGGTCGAGAGGTCTACGTCGAAATCGACCGACCCGAGGCGGTTCGTCGGGCAGTAAGTATGGCTGCTCAAGGCGATGTTGTGGTTCTGGCTGGAAAGGGACACGAGGAGTATCAGATCATCGGAAGACAGAAGTTTCACATGAGCGACAGAGAGATGGCGATACATGCTCTCGACGCGAGGGCAGTCTAGCCGTGCTTCCCATTTCGGTTGGAGAACTGGCCACGAGGCTTGGCGGAACACTTCACTCTAATCGTCCGGACGGTCTTGTAAAAGGTTTCGCCTGGGACTCATCAGATGTTCAACCTGGAACCGCTTTCTTGGCGATTCGGGGAGCAAGAGCAGACGGACATGACTTCGTAGGAGCTGCCGAAGGCCGGGGGGCGACGGCCGCGATTGTCGAAAGGCCGGTGGAGACAAATCACATTTTGGTGACTAGCCTCGTCGAGGGTCTCGCTCGAATGGCGTCTTCGTTTCGAGATGAGTTCTCAGGCCCAGTAATTGGCATCACGGGGAGTGCGGGGAAGACGACAACGAAGGAGCTCACCGCCGCCGCAGTATCGCCGCTAGGCAAAGTGTTGAAGTCACCTGGAAATAAGAACACCGAGTACACCTCGCCGTTGACCTGGGCAGATATCGAACCCAACACCGATGTCGCGGTGGTGGAGTTAGCGATGCGTGGATTTGGCCAGATTCAACACCTTGCGGGATTCGCACGACCGACCGTGGGGATGATCACGAACATCGGCTTCTCACATCTCGAGCAAGTTGGTTCGCGAGAAGGCATTGCTCATGCGAAAGGCGAGCTTTTTGATGCGCTTCCGACAGGCGCGCCGGCGATCTTGTGGAAGGAAGATCCCTACTTTGAACTTCTAACATCGAAAGTCAAAGGAGGGAATATCTTAACCTTCGGATACTCCGATGGGTGCGATAGCCAGTTGACGGATTACGAGCAGCTCAGTTGGGATCGGTGCATTCTCCGAGGCAACTTGGTTGGCACGAAGTACGAGGTTGAACTGCCAATCGCGGGAAGGCACCTAGCCCTCAACGCAGCCGCGGCGTGCCTTGCTGCAGCGGCAGTAGACGTAGACGCTCTTAAGGCGGTCGAGGCAATGAAGAGTGTCGTGCTTCCTCCGCTTCGTATGGAGACCATGGACTTCCGTGGGGCCAAAGTTTTGATGGACAACTACAATGCAAGCCCTGCGAGCATGGTCGCCGCAATCGAAACATTCTGCGAGACTCCGTGCTCTGGGCGAAGATTTGCGATTATCGGCGAGATGAAAGAGCTTGGCTCCCATCTTGAGGAGGGCCACCGAGCCGTTGGGAAAGCCATCGCCTCACACGATCTCGATCTCGTTGCATTCATTGGCGAACCGATGGAGATGGCGCGGGATGAAGCCGTTGCAAATGGCATGTCAGCGAGCAAGTTCTTCTTTGCCAAGGATCGAGCAGAACTTCGAGTTTTCCTTGACCAAGTCCGGGAAGGTGATGCGGTTTTAGTTAAGGGTTCTCGTGCCCTCGAACTTGAGAGAATCTTTCAGCCGGAGGGCGCATGACTACCTGTTTTTGGATCGCTTTTTTCGCAGCCGCCGTCGGATCCGCGCCCATCTTGTCGCTACTGCGAACCCTGAAAGCTAAGCAATCGATTAGTCAATTTGTTCCGGCATCTCACCAGGTGAAGGTGGGGACTCCGAACATGGGTGGGCTTATCCCGATCTTTGGAACGCTCGTCGCGATGGTTGTCGTTTTGGTATTGCCAGAAAACTCCGACGTTACTCGACTCGTCCCTCGTTCGTTTGTCCTGGCGAATCTCCTCCTCATGATCGGCCTTACGGTCATTGGCTTTGTAGACGACTATGTTGTTCCTAGGCTGATGAAAGGCAAGCGCGGCCTTGGTTGGACGCAAAAGCTCGTCGCTCAGATCGTCATCACCGCTGCTGCTTGTTTCGTTGCAGAACTCCGCGATCCGGCGAAGATTGGAGCGACGGTCGTGGTGGTGTTGTTCTTCTCAAATGCTTACAACTTTTCCGATGGATTGGACAGTCTCGCTGCGCTGATCCTGATCGCCTTCTCACTCGGCATGATCGGACTTGGGCTCTTGTTACCCGCAGTTTCGGCCGGAGTCTTCTTTGGGGCAGTGCTTCTGGGTGCAATTTTGCCTTTTCTGTTTTTGAACTGGTACCCGGCAAAAGTGTTCATGGGGGACACTGGTTCACTTCCGCTCGGGGGCATTATCGGGTTCGTGGTCGCGCCTCTATTCTTTGGAGCAGGCAACGTAATTTCGATTGACTGGGGGGTATTTGGAGTTGGAACGCTCCTGAGCATTGTGATGATCGCTGAACTCGTGCCAGTGCCCTTGCAGATTGGTTGTGTAAAGGTTTTCAAGCGCCGCATCTTTCCCTACACACCGATTCACCATGCGTTTGAAAAGGCGGGGTGGCCAGAAACCAGAGTCGTTGGCATGTTCTTCATCGCGCAAGTTCTCTGCTCCGTCGCGGCCCTCACCCTCGCCCGGAATCTGTAGTCGGAGGTAGTCGCCGAAAGGTGTAATCTCAGTCCATGAGATTTCAGGATCATGTCGTGAAGGCCACACAGAAGGCCCTCGACGATGTTTGTCGGGCCGCACTCTCGGTTCCAGACGAGAAGCGTGACTGGTCGCCTGGCGGCGAAGCACGGACTGTATTGGGCCAGATGCAGGAGATTGCTGAAGCTGGACGATGGTTTCTCCCCATCATTCGAGATCGCACGACGCCTGAGTTTGACGAGCATGCGAAAAAGGAGGCCGTGCGCCTTCGGAAGCTACACGATTGCGTCGAACGGTGTATCGAGTCCGCGAGGGAATCGACCTCGGAACTTTGCCAGGCAATCCTACACGTTCCCGATGAAGTATTGGAGGACGAGATCTTCATGCCTTTCGGCGGTGGGATGACGATGACGGTTGCAGACCTGATCGGCATGCACGCGTGGAACATGACCTACCACCTGGGGCAGATCAACCAGATCCAGCTCATGCTCGGCGATCGCGAGATGCATTAGACGAGACACAAAAAAGCGGGAACCCCGATTGGGATTCCCGCCATTCCTTCTGAACTAGACCCTTACTTCGAAAGATCTCGCTCGGGCGCCGCCGGTGCGGTACCGCCAGCAGCTTGCGCATCAAGTGCGCGCTGCTTCTCTGACTTGAAGCCTGGTGGCATTTTGATTGTCTGGTCAACAGTCATTTTTTCTCCACCCGCCATCTTGAGTGCACCGAAAATCGCAACGCAGATTGCAATAACGGCGATGGCGATGAGTCCGATCTTCTTGGTATTGTCGTTCATTTACTTCTTGAATGCGCTGTCGAAGTGAAGGAGGTTGCGTGCCTGGTTTGCGATCGCTGCAGTGATATTGGTGGCCCAGAGAGGATCCATCAACGCCTGTCGGCTCATCGTCTTCACGTGGCCATCTGCGAATCCCCAGTTAGATACGTTGCCATATCGACCGAGCGAGGCTGCATCTTGCGAGCCACACCACGCTCCGGAAAGTGAAGTCACTGCCGGCCAGTCCGACATGATGTTGCCGACTGGGGTGGATGGCGGGAATGCATAGGCACGCTGATCAGCGCGATGCTGCATCAAACCGTTGTAGTAGCTCCAGCTGATGTAGCTGGGCATCAAGAAAACAGTATCTGCTGGGCTACCGACGCTCGTGCCGCCAAGCGAAGTCGAGTGCGACGCAGGATTCCAGGTAGCACCGCTCTGCCAACCGGAAATTCCGAAGGCGGTAGTGGGCGAGTTTGGATTGTTGTAGCTGAAGACGTAGGAAACGCCGCCGCCAGTGAACCCAGAGTAGTTGTTTGGCGACTCGTAGACAAAGCCACCAGTGCCATCTGTTCCGTCGCATCGGAGCATGGTGTCATTTGGAGCGGTCCAAATGGCCTTGTTCTTCGCGTAAGGATCGACAGCGTTGTGACCGCTCATGATCTGAGGGGCCTTGGGGACTGCGACCCAACCGGACGGGCCGTTTCGAAGCATGGGGAAGACGTCATCGACATCGTTCTCATACATGAAGACAGCAGTCAGGATTTGCTTCTGGTTCGAAAGGTCAGAAGCCTTCTTTGCCGCAAGCTTCGCCTGTGCGAAAACTGGGAAAAGGATGGCGGCAAGAATTGCGATGATAGCAATAACGACGAGAAGCTCGATCAGGGTAAAGCCTTTTCGATCTCCTCGAGTGAATACTCGAGTATTAGACATATGAGGTTCCATGGGCTCCGGCCTAAGCATGCTGCGGGCAGGTCCTCAACGGATAATATAGCAGGTTCGCCCTACGAATCCAAGGGCGAGCGCGGGAGTTTACTAAAAAAAGAACAGATCGAAAGATAGACAGTCGTTTTTGTTAGGTTAAGCTTCGGTTCATCCGTGTTTTACTTAGGAGATGCTGTACTGAGCCAGCTTCGAACTGGATGTTAATCTGCGGCAAATTCGAGTGCAGTGCCAGACCCTTGCGATGAACCCCGTTTCGGGGTATCTTATTCCCCAGGCCGATGTAGCTCAGTGGTAGAGCAGCTGTTTCGTAAACAGCAGGTCGCGGGTTCGATTCCCTTCATCGGCTCCAGAGTTTTAGGTTCAAATCAAGTGGATTTGAGACCGGAAGCGACTCCCAGAGAGGCCTCCTGGGAGAGTTTGTGGGAGAGATTGGAGTTATCTACGGTTGCTCCCGAGGCGCTCCTTGTTTCAGCTCCGCACTGAACCTTTCGCATGATAGAACAGAGCTCGCGATTCAATTCAAAGGTCTCATCTGGCTTGTCATGGAGCTTTCTGCGCGCGCTTGGGCCGAACTCTTCCGGACAAACATACTCCAAGAACTTCAATGCGTCAGAAGTTGTTCTGATCTTTCGATTGGCTATGGCGATTACCTTGACGATGCACTTGGCCCTTGCCCGCTCAATTTCGTGCAGAAAATGCAGATAAATGCGTTCCGTTTCTGGGACTGCATCAATGTCGTCGAGAAACTCCACGGAGAGTCTCATGCCCCTTTCACGCCACGCGTATGCGGTTCTGAGTGGGATGCTTAGCGCGGCGGCGGCTTGGGAGAACTTGACCCCCTGACCCATGAGCTTAGAAAACTTCGCAACCAACTCTTCAGTTAGATTCCCGCTTCCCCTCGGCCTCCCTCGACGGAGACACGTTGTCTGTGTTGTCACAGCTATCTAGACGTTTCCAGGCGTTCGACTGGATTCCATAAGCAAGCCGATGTTTGTCGATCTTGAGTTGGTCAGTTCTCGTGCTTGGTTGACTTTGTAAACTTTCGTTGACACCCGCAACGTTAATCGTCTTTACATATCGAAGGCAGACGATCGGTTACCTCCGAAGAAAAAAGGGCAGTATCTGATTGTCAGATCAACTTGCTTTTGGCGAGCTAGCGGTGTTTGAAGTTGGACTCACTCGACAGTTGGGAGGTAATTCTTTACGGCGTCCTCCGACGCCAGCATCCCCTCCTCACCAAAACGGTCATCATCAATGAAGGCCAAGAAGCCAGTATAAATACCTTTTAATTGTATGTGGGTTGACAATGGGTCATGCGGAATGAAACAATCTGGGCGTTTGAAGAAGGTGCTTGGTTCTAGCGAACCTTGACACTGTCAAGTTGACAGGGCCACCTCCATCGAGCGGCGTAAGCGCGCCCTTGAATACGGAGGATAACGAGATTGACTGTTGACTTAAACTACACTGTCGGCTTTACTGCGAAGTTTGCGGTCATCGCGATGCTCGCGGTTCTCGCAGCCAAACAAAAAGCTCTCCGTGCTGCGGCCATCGAGCTTGAAGAGGTTAAACCGGCTCACGCCGAGGTGCATCAACTCAGGAGTGAACGAGCGGTTACCCAAAGGGCCCTGGCCGAAGCCAATGCTACCGTTGTCGCGAATGATGCAGTTTTTGAGACGAAGTCCGCTGACCTTCGAGAGATGGGGGCAAACTGCAAACTGCACTCACGCAATTTAACGCCGAGAGGCAAAACTCCAAAAATCTCGTTGATACTGATGGGTTCACGGGCCCGGACGGCAAGTTCTATCAAACCGCAAACTTTGCGCGCGACATCCGCATGCCGGATCGCGCCAAGAGCGCAGCAGAAGACTTGTGGAATACTCTCTCTAAGTACAGACTTCGCGATCAGAAGTCAATCGTCGTCTGTGTTGACGACGCCCACGCAGCTTTCAAGGCGCAGGAGTTGCGCCGCTTCTCTGGGGGTGCTGAGGTCGCGGCCAAGAAGATGCGGACAGAGCGAAACACCGACCAACCTGAGCAGAACTTCGCGCGCGCCCACACCGTGTCTACCGCGGTGAATCGGCCGCCTATTGCAGTGAATCATAACATTATGGAGGCCATTCCAGTTGCTAGGTTTGATGCGGACTTTTCGTTTGCGGTGCTTCTGAGTGGGGAAGAGCAGCAGTTCTCGCAAAGCAAGAACGCGGGCCAGGGCGCCTCCCGACTTCAGCACAATTATTGGCCAGGTGTATCTATTCCATTTCATAAGCAGGCCGAAGAGGCAGTTATTGTTGCGGCAGGTCAGAAGTTTGACTTGAACTCGGACAGCTTCAAGCCAGAAGTGTGGACGTATGAAAGTGAAGCCATGCGTGCCGCTATGCTTCGCAAAGCCTTCGCGGGAGAACACCAAAACGCATGATGGACTCGCCGCATTCACCCTCCGTTTTGGATCTCTTTGACTCTCTTAGAGGCGATTCGCGGGCGGAACAGTGCATCGCAATGCTCGCAGCGCTCATTGTCCTTCGCTGGGCAGACTTTCAGGAAGCGGGGCGAGAGGCCGACGCCGCATTCGATGGAACGCCTTTCGAGCCGCTATTGCCGCCAGGAATTCAATGGCGAGATTGGTATGGCCTTGAGGGAAAGCAGCTGGACGAGTTCCTCGCCAAGGAACTGGACTTTGACTTGTTTGCAGACCCCCTCGAGGGTCGCACGCCTTTCCTTAAACAACACCTGTGGAACGTGCTCAGCCTTGT
>JBBRHU010000143.1:0-7927 GCA_038222255.1 Fimbriimonadales bacterium
TGGGAAACTTAGTCTCACCCACTCCCGCCCGATCGGGATTCATCTCTTTGCGATTTGATGGCACGGTTCCGGGCCAGGCGAGGTTCCATTCTACGCTGATCGTTGGGGGCAAAGTGAGTCCGTCATCGAGCGATTCGACCAACTTTCCGAGCCTT
This sequence comes from Fimbriimonadales bacterium, assembly GCA_038222255.1. Classification (GTDB taxonomy): domain Bacteria; phylum Armatimonadota; class Fimbriimonadia; order Fimbriimonadales; family Fimbriimonadaceae; genus Fimbriimonas. The sequence continues at coordinate 156 of JBBRHU010000143.1, forward strand.
TGCTCCGCGATTCAAAAGCGATATGGGGTCCCAGAAAGTCGAGCCCTGACAGCTGGTCGCTAAGTCGGTATCCTGAGCGAATGGAGCACGCCTACGCAGACGCAGATGCGTTCTATGCTTCGGTCATTGAGAAGTATCAGAACTACATCAACCCGAACCTCGCCCGACTGATGGCCTTTGCTGGCTTTGGGGCCGAGATGCGTGGTGAAGGTTGCTATATCATCGATCACGAGGGGCGACGTTTCCTCGATTGTCTTGGCGGATATGGCACTTTCGCGTTAGGACATCGCCACCCGAAGGTTGTCGAAGCGGTCAAGAACCAGCTCGACCGGATGGGCCTAAGTGGGAAGGCGTTCTTCTCTCCGAAATCGGCTGACCTCGCCGAAAAGCTCGCCCAGATCACTCCGGAGGGAATTCAATATTCGTTCTTTTGCAACAGTGGTACAGAGGCGGTTGAAGGGTGTCTCAAATTCGCGAAGGGCGCAACCGGCAAATCCAAAATTGTTTCAACGCACGGGAGCTATCACGGCAAAACACTTGGAGCCCTGGCGACGACTGGGCGAGAGAAGTACAGAAAGAAATTTGAGCCGCTCATGCCAGGTGTCGTATTCGTTCCATACGGCGACTCGGAGGCTGCTGCGGCAGCGATTGACACAGATACGGCCTGCATGATCGTCGAGCCCGTTCAGGGGGAAGGCGGGATCATTGTGCCGCCAGATGGGTACCTCGCTTCACTTCGGGAAGCGTGCGACCGCACTGGCGCCTTGCTGATTTTTGACGAAGTTCAAACCGGGCTTGGTCGGACAGGGTACATGCTGGGCGGAGACTATGAAGGAGTGCGACCGGACCTGATCGCGCTGGCCAAGAGCCTCGGCGGTGGCATCATGCCGATCGGCGCGGTTTGCGGAACCACCGAGATTTGGGAAAAGATCTACGGCGAAAACCCAATGGCGCACACTAGCACTTTCGGAGGCAACGCCCTGGCATGTGCGGCCGCCCTTGCGATGCTCCAGGTGTTGGAGGAAGAAGGTTTGATCGAGCGAAGCAAGGTGGTTGGTGCGAGAATGCTTGCCGGTTTCCAAGCTGTCCAAGCGAGGCATAGCGAGATGCTCGGGGCTGTTCGCGGACGTGGACTGATGATTGGGATTGAATTCACCGAGGACGAGGTCGGCGAACTGGTGGTTGCGAGCTTGTTGAAGAGGGAGGTATGCGTTGCATACGCGCTTAATAACCCCAGAGTCCTAAGGTTCGAGCCACCATTGATCATCAGCGAAGAGCAAGTCGATCATGCGGTGAGCGCCGTTGACGAGGCGCTCACCGAAACGGCCGAGCTTCTAGCGATGATCGCGTAAGGTTACTCCCTATAGCGAGTGCTGCTTGAAGAACTTGACGAGCGAGGCAGATGCATCTTTCGGCCAGATGTGTCCGCCGTCGTGCTCATGCCAAACGACGTCAACTCCGGGCTTGGCACCTGGATACAGTACATAGCCGGGTTGCCACTCCTTCGTCGTCTTGCTGCATTTGTTGTTCGAGATCGCGTTGTCTCGGGCGACGATTGCGTTATCCATCTTGAGCAGGGTGTCTGCTTTCCCGTGGATGATGATTACCGGTTTTGCTGGGGCTCCTCGAAATCCGGGCATTGCGATCCCTGCGACTGGACCTGCTGCAGCAAGAACTGCGCTCCGAGTTGTGAGCAGGGTGTAGGAGAAGATTGCACCGTTGGACATGCCACAGGTGTACACGCGCTTCGTGTCGTACGGAATGTCGGTCTTTAGCTTGCCAAGGAGGGCATCGAAGAATTTCTCGTCGCGACTACCCAGCGTCTTGGGTGCGATTTGCCAGCCTGGACCCTTCGTGCCAAGGAGTTGAACTTCGAGCCCCTGCGGATAGACCACGGTTGCTTCTGGCCACGCTTCGTGAACACGATAGCTGAAGGCTGCTTGACGAGCGTTTCCAGTGAATCCGTGGAAGACAAAGACAACAGGAGCGGGCTTGTCGCCCTTCTTCGCCGCGTAAACCACCGCGGTGCGCTGGACGCCATCGACCGTGAGCTTGAAATCGATCGGCGCAACTTTGACCTGTCCAATGAATAGAAGAGCGAGCATAAGTAGAAAGACGTTACCCGGACGGCGGAGGGTTAGTTACCGCCGAATCGATAGGTCTCTATTTCGCGATACGACCCTTCTGGCATGGACTCCATCAGCACGACCTCGGTCGTCGTCCACTCTGTCACTGAGGGCACGAGTCGAGCTTTGTCTCGGACGATGTGGCCGACGATTTTGCTTCCTGGGCTGACACGGGCGAGGGTGACATGTCCTTGCCATTCCGGGTCAGGTCGCGTTGTACACCAGCTCTCGAAGGCGGTCGCAAGTTCCCAGTAGAAGCTCTGAAAGTCAGCCTCAATCTCCGCGAAAACAACTTTCGGTCGTTGGAGCCCCGGGAATCCCCCGAACGATTTCATCTTCATGGCCAGTGATTTCAGCTCGGTGTGCGCGGCAAAAAAGTTGCGAAGTTCGGCCTGAAGCTCTTCCACTTTCTCGACGTCTCCGATATACATTGCCGTTGCGTGCCACTTTTCTGGTTTGACAAATCGAACGCCTTGACGGATGATCGCCGTTCGAAGCGGCTCGCTTGTCTCGGCAAGTGCTTGACGGACGGGGTCGGGCAGTGGGAAGGCGAGAAAGAGCTTCATCGATTGGTCCGGGCGTCGCGCATCCACTTCGCATGATTGTCAGCGAACAACCGGTTGCGGCCCCAGCTGTGCGCCGTTAAACCGCGTAAAGAAACGTCGACCGTCGGAATTGTGGCAGGAAAATAGGGGTCAACCACCATCTCGACGTCCGAAAGCCCGTCCGGGATCCCAGCGTTAGGGTTTTTGGCTTCTTGAAGGTCCGAAACGATCTGACCCTGAGATTTCCCCCAAAAGTCGTCAAGCGGGATATTTGGCAAGATCTGATCGAATCGCCACATCCAGTACTCCGTCTTCACTTTTGCGCTCGGACTCTGGACGACTTGAATGGTCTGGTTCATTGCCCCTCCATCGACGGCAGGACACTTCCAAACTTCGTCTGAACCAATATAGGAGTGGAATACAATTGCGGCCCAGCCAGTGCGTGGGTCGGAGGTCGGCCAAGAAGTCCAAGGCCGCCAGCCGAGACTTTGTTTAATGTCCCGGCGGTCGGGATATCGATCGTCGGAATCGACTAAATAGAGCGCCATGCCAGTTCCGATCTGTCGCATGTTGGACAGGCACCCGGACTGCTTGGCCGAGTCCTTTGCCCGCGCGAAGACTGGGAACAGGATCGCCGCCAAAATCGCGATGATTGCGATGACGACCAGAAGCTCAATCAACGTGAAGGCTTTGCGCACCACTAGTTAAACGTCACCTCGGGCTCCAATTGCTGCAAGACCGTTCTCGCAAGGAACTGAAGGAGTTCGCGGTCGGTGCCGTGTTTCTTCGTAAAAACCGCAAGCACATACTCATGGCCGTTTGGGAGCACGACATGAGCGACATCGTGCTTTTCGCTCGTTACCCAGCCAGCCTTCGAGAACAACTTCGAGCCCTTCGGGAGGATCTTGCCAATGTAGGCTATAGCTTGACCATTCTTGCCTCCGTCTGCAGGGATGACTCGACCAAGATATTTTTGGCACCAAGTGCTTCTCTCTGGGTTGACCAACTGATGGAGCGCAATCTGCGTCATCAACTTGGTACAGGAATTAGGAGTGAGCATGTTTCGAAATTCGTAGTCCTTGCCGTAGCCTTGTCGTTCCCGGCCATAGGGTCCTTCATTCCACGTCTTGTTCGAAGCGTTGATGCCGGTGATGCCAATCGTCGTGAGCCAGCGATTTACCGCGCGCCTTTTCTCCAGCCATTCTTTGAGTTCTTCAGGTGGCAATTCCGCCCCGCCAGTCGTGTCGGTGATGACGTCAAGAACCTGACCCGTCGCGTCATTGTTCGAGTCCACGATCATGTCGGTCAAGGCCCGGTCGAACTCCTCGGTGAGCTTGAGCTTGCCCTCTTCGAGTAGTTTTGCAGCGTACGCCAAGTAGAACATCTTCACGACGCTCGCCGGATACATGGCCTCGTCCCCCCGGTAGCTACCCGATTCAGATGTGCGATTTTCTGGGTGGAGTTTCACGACGCTAATGCCAATTTCGTCCGGCTTCAGGTTCTTCGCTCGGAACTTGCTCACGGCCTGAACCGCCGCCTCGCGAGCGATTTCATCGAGCGATTTCATTGGACTCAACAACATCGTGGTAGACAAAACGACACCCCATAACATTCGCATGGTTTACCTCATGGAAAATGGAGGGATGACGACAAGGCGTTTCCTTGTGACCGGACGAGTACAAGGTGTCGGGTTTCGAGCGTTTGTAGTCCGTGTCGCGTCTGCGACTGGCTGTGCTGGCGAGGTCTGGAATCGCCGAGATGGAGGGGTAGAAGGAGTGGTTGGCGGCGAAGCGGAGGATGTCGAAAGATTCTGCTCGGAATTGCCGTCTGGTCCAGGTTGGGTACAAGAAGTTGTGATCGACGTTAATACGCTACATCAGCCTACATCCGAGTTTCTTGTAGGGAGAACTCGATGAGCCTTACTCGCCTCGTGCGCGAGGGATCTGGAGAGGAGCTACTCGTGCTCCTCCACGGCCTCGGTTCGAATGAAGGGGACCTGTTCGGGTTGGCGTCTGAAATTCCGTCCCGGTTTACCGTTGTCTCGCTCAGAGCACCACGAGATTACGGGTTCGGAGGCTACGCTTGGTTTGAGATCGGCTTTGATGCCGATGGCATGACGATCGATACCGCGCAGGCACAAGAAAGCGTTGAGTTGGTTTGCAGTGAGCTCTCGGCGTTACGAGAAGAATTCGCCCCGACTCGGGTCACTTTGGCTGGGTTTAGTCAAGGAGCGATGATCTCGGCAGGTGTCCTAAGTGCTGAGCCGAATCTTGTCGATTCGACGTGGCTCATGAGCGGGGCTTGGCTACCGTGCTTTGATGTCGCCGATCTAAGCGGCAAGCAAGTTCTCGTGCAGCACGGTGTGCAGGACCAAGTCGTTCCGCATCGGATGGGTGAGCATCTGGCAGGGATATTGACCGAGCAACTCGCCAACGTCAAATTCCTCTCTTATCAAATGGCGCACGAGGTTTCGCATGAGAGCCTCAACGACGCCCGAGCTTTCTTACTAGGAAGCGAGTGAACTTGGTAGGAATTCCGCAATAAAGCTGTTGTTTCTGCGCTTATTACTCCAATACTTTGAGTGTTAGGGGCTAAGAGGCTGTCGGAAAGCATGTATACCGCACCCACCGCAATTTCTGAGACCGCACTCGAACACTGGGCGAGACGGATTATCAAGGAGTCATTCGCTTCACCCACGAAGGTGCGCGAAGTGCTTCAGGATGTCATCCGCCAGGCAACTTCTAGCGACCATGGCGTTGCCCTCTGCATTGCGACATACCTTCCCGAGAGTCAGGGACTTGAGGTTGAGGCAATTTCGCCCCGCCTCGTGAATCGCATCCCAGTTGGTGCAACCTTGTCTTACTCTGGCCCAAGCTACCAGGCGTTTGTCAATTGTGAAACATATTCTGGCGCAGTCGTACAGGAGCTGTCTCACAGCTTGGGGCCGGGTTTGCAACGACAGTGTAGTGTCCCAATCTTTCGCCAAGGGCAATCGATAGGCATTCTTATCGGCTACCACACGGATGCCGCAGGCTTCCAAGAGGGTGGCATTCAACGACTTGAAACGCTGGGCAACCACCTTTATACACAACTTCGCACGAGATTGCTTCGCGAACGATTCCTTCGGCTCGAACCGACAGTTCTCAGCGCTGTCCGCTAGAGGCCCTTCTGAGCCAAAGCGATCGCCCTGAGGGCAGCACGCGCCTTGTTCCAGCACTCTTCATACTCTTTGGTCGGGACCGAATCAAAAACAATTCCCGCACCGGCTTGGACGTAGGCGTACCCATCCTTTAGGAGCACCGACCGAAGGGTGATGCAGGTGTCCATATCGCCGTTATTTGAGAACGTGCCAACCGCTCCGGCATAGAACCCGCGTCGACGCTGTTCTAGTTCGTCTATGATCTGCATCGCTCGTATTTTCGGCGCGCCGCTGACAGTCCCGGCTGGGAAGGTCGCACGAATCAGGTCGAAAGCATCCTTGCCCTTCGCGAGTTTTCCTCGCACATTGCTCGCGAGATGCATGACGTGGCTGTATCGTTCGACAACCATCAACTCATCGACCTTAACGGAGCCGACTTCACAAATTCTTCCGAGGTCGTTTCGGCCGAGGTCAACGAGCATGATGTGCTCAGCTCGCTCCTTTTCATCAGACAAGAGCTCTTTGGCAAGTGCGTCATCTTCTTCTGGCGTTTGGCCACGCCATCTGGTGCCTGCGATCGGTCGCACGGTCGCGGTCGATCCGTGGAGGGACGCATGGAGTTCGGGCGAGGCTCCCACAAGGTCAAAGTCGCCGAACCGAAGGAGGAACATGTAAGGCGAGGGGTTCACGCTGCGGAGCGATCGGTAGAGTGTAAGCGGATGGGCTTGGAATTCGACCCGAATCCTTAGACTTGGCACCATTTGGATGCCATCGCCAGCCTCGATGTACTCCCGCATCCGGTGGACATAGCCCTCATACTCAGTCTGGCTAACAAGCGCCTCCGGCACCGTCTCCTCAAAGCTTTCCGACGGAAGGGGCGGGAGAGGGCCTTTCAATCGGTCCTGAATTCGCGCGAGCTCTTCTTGGCACTCGTCGTAAGACGCCTCGGTGCCATCTGTCATCGCGATGATGCGGATCAGGTTCTTTGCGTGATCGAATACAACCACAGTTTGAGTGATCATCATCGAGAGATCATCGACGTTGAGCTCGTCAAACGGTGCATTGTTCAGCCGCTCAAAGAATCGCACGAGATCGTAGCTGAGCATTCCAACTGCGCCACCGAGAAATGGGGGGAGGTCGGGCCTACTCGTTTCGTAGCGGAGATGAAGCTCTTCCGCGAGGCTATCCAAAGGATCTTTTCCTTCCGCGAGGTGATTGACGAGAATCTCATCGCCCTCAATGCGGGTGATCGTTCTGTCCTTGGTGCGGATCACGGTTCGAGGTCGAACGCCGAGGTAGGAGTAGCGGGCAAGGGTCTCACCGCCGGTGACTGACTCCAAAAGGAAGCTGTACTTTTCATCGTGCGCAAGCTTCCAGTAGGCTCCGACGGGCGTTGTGACATCGCCGAGGAGATCTACCACGAGCGGGGTCGGGTGTTTCCCCTCCGATTGCCGGAGGAATTCTGCCTTTGAAACTCGTTGCATGGACGTTCGATTATGGCTTTCGCATGTGACACACTGCTTGTATGGACCCGTTTTTGACGCACCGAGGCAAGATTGCCGTTGTGCCAGACGACAACGTCGACACAGATCGGATCATTCCAGCACGATTTCTAAGCCGAGTCTCTCGTCTTGGATATGGAGAATTGTTGTTCTCAGACGTGCGCGGTGAAAACTTCCCGCTCGACCAGCCAGAAGCACAGGGGGCATCGGTGTTGGTGGTTGGAATCAATTTTGGCTGCGGATCTTCCCGTGAGCACGCGGTCTGGGCGATTCAGCAAGCGGGCTACCGAGCTGTCATTGCACACCGGACACCTGATGCGCCAGGTTATTCCGACATCTTCCGACAGAATGCCGCCAATTGCGGCCTGCTTCTGGTTGAACTCACGACCGAAGCACACAAGGCAGTTTCTTCCGCTGGTTCGGGAGCCGAAATCGAGATCGACTTGCCAGCACAACTCGT